>CAXNNH010000232.1:0-3875 GCA_964203325.1 Burkholderiales bacterium
CCGCTCATTACATCCTTCATCGGCGAGAAATAGCCGACAAAGGTGACGCCGGTCCACAAGGAAAGCAAAGCCCACAACGCATGCTTGGTCGCTTTCAGGCGCAGCTTGCGGCCCGTCATCGGCTGCTGGTCAAGCTTGATACGCGCTGAGCGCTCACCTTCGACCTTGCGCTCTATCCACATGAAAATTTCGGTATAAACCGTCTGCGGACACGCATAGCCGCAGAAAAGCCGCCCGGCGATGGCGGTAAATAGAAACAGCGCGTAGGCCGAGATAACCAGCAAAATAGCGAGATAAATGGCATCCTGCGGCCAGAAAACCATGCCAAAAATATAAAACTTGCGCTCGACAAGATGAAAGAGAACCGCCTGCCGCCCGTTCCAGTCGACCCAGCACAGCCCATAAAACAGCGCCTGCGTGAAAAAGACCAGTATCCAGCGCCAGTTGTTGAAAACGCCGGAAACGGCGCGCATGTAGATCGTCTGATGCTCTTCGTAGAGGCCGGATGTTTTGTCGGTCGACGTTCCGACCGATTTTCCGAGCGTAGCTCCACCCTCTAGGGTCGTTGGTTCCTTAACGGGTTTCATATCGATTCTTCCTGACAGTTGGTTTTATTCTGAAGCTTTGACCGCCGCAGGCATCACGCCCTGCCGCTGCCGCAAGATGAACTCATCGCGCGTGATGCCGGTAAGTTTGGGATTGTTTTCGCGCGCCTCGCCGATGCAACTCACGCGGCGACCGCAAAAGTCGTGGGCCGGATAGACCAGCGTTTCGTCGGGCAAGGTCAGCAAGCGGCGCGTCAGGCTGTCGAACAGCATCCCCGCATCGCTATCGGCGGCGTCGGTCGCGCCGCAATCGCCGATCAACAGCGCGTCGCCACTAAAAACCCGGTCGCGCCACAGGTAGCTGATACAAGCACGCGTATGCCCCGGCGTACTCCAGGCGCGCAGCAACTCGTCGCCAAAAACGATGTGCTCGCCATCGCGCAGAAATAAGCCCTCGCCATTGAGACCGCTTTGCGTACCGGCCGCCAGGCGCGCACCGCTACTGCTGCGCAGCTTCTCGGCCACCGGTGTGGGCGGCGCATGCACATGCGTGAGCAGGATATAGCTCAGGCGCACCTGTAATTCGTCGAGCAAGGCCAGATAGAGCGTCGTCTGTTCGTTGACCGGATCGATCAGAACAGCCTCGCGCTTGTCCATGTCGGCCAGCAGATAAGCGAAGCTGCAGCTTTTAGTATCCGAAATCTGACGGAAGTGGGTCATGGCGCATCGCAAGTGGAGAATGGCACTTTCTCTATCAAGTAACGTGCCAGCTCACTCGTCCAGCAAATATTTTTTGCAAGTGGTTGATATTGTTACCTCGACTGAGCAGCGGGATTTTTTCCACGGGTCTGCACCCAGTTCGCTTCTGCTAAAAATGGCACTCAAACCAGCGGATCGGGCTATAGTTGCGCCAATTCTGGCATCTGTCGAGACAACCATGAGCCACCCTGCTAAATCGCTGCCCGAGCTGCTTTCCTTTCTGGATAGCCAGCCTGAGCCGCGCATCGTGATGGATGCCGACTACCGCATCGTGGCCGCCAATCGCGCCTACGTGCGGGAATTCTCCCAGGGACGCCCGATTCGCGGCCGCCACTGCTACGAGGTGTCGCATCATTTCACTGTTCCCTGCGATCAGGCCGGGGAGTCGTGTCCCTTGCGTATCAGCCAAGAGAGCGGTACGTCGCAGCAGGTGCTGCATCTGCACCACACCTCGCGCGGCGAAGAGCATGTTGTCGTCGAGACCAATCCGATTCGCGACGATCAGGGGGGGATTGTTTATTTCGTCGAAACCCTGCGTATCGTCAAGCACGCCTCCAGTCAGGCCGCCGCCGAAGGGCTGGTCGGTCGCTCGCCGGCCTTCAACCGCATGCTGGGCTTGCTGATGCGCGTGGCGCCAACCGGTGCGACCGTTCTGGTGCTCGGTGAAACCGGTACTGGCAAGGAGTTGGTGGCGCGCCTGATCCACGAAGCCAGCCCGCGCTCGGGCGGGCCGTTCGTCGCCGTCGATTGCTCGGGGCTAACCGAGACGCTGTTCGAGAGCGAATTGTTTGGCTACGAAAAAGGCGCGTTTACCGGCGCAACGCATCGCAAGATCGGGTTGGTCGAAGCCGCGAGCGGCGGCACACTATTTCTCGACGAGATTGGCGACATGCCGTTGTTTTTGCAAGTCAAGCTATTGCGCCTGCTGGAAACCGGTACTTATCGCCGGGTCGGCAGCGTCGAAACGCTGCGTGCCGATTTTCGGCTGGTCTGCGCCACGCACCGCGATCTGAGCGCGATGGTCGATAACGAGTCGTTTCGCCGCGATCTCTTTCACCGGATCAACGTTTTTCCCGTGCGCACACCTTCGCTCGCCGAACGCAGCGAGGATATTCCGCTGCTCGCCAACTCGTTACTCAAGCGCGTCGCTAGTGACCGCGATTTGCAGCTCTCGGCAGCGGCGTTACTGCTGCTCGGCCAGCAACCCTTTACGGGCAATATTCGCGAGCTGCGCAATTTGATCGAGCGAGCCTCAATTTTGGCCGACGGCAACGAAATCTTGCCGGAACATCTCTCCTTCAACGCTACGCAGCTCAAAGTGAAAGTGGCACGGTCGCTGGGCACAGAAGCAGGCACAGAAGCAGGCCCACGAACGGCAGTACCCTGGGGCGAGCCTATTCCCGTTCCCGAAGCATCGCCGCCGTGTTTTTCTATTGATCGGCTAATCAGTCTGGAGGCGCTGGAAGCGCAATATCTGGCTTGGGCGGAGAAAGAGTTTCAGGGCGATCGGTCAGCGCTCGCGCAGCAATTGGGCATCAGCCCACGCACGCTGTTCCGCAAACTCAACCAATATTTGTCGCCAGGCACCGGCATCTGAATGGATTAAACTGGCCAACTTGCGCTTGACGACCGCTGGCCGGTCGAAACGCATTTTTCCGCTCTTATATTAAAAACCAGACTGAGGAGACACCGCATGAACACCCAGGAAACACTGAATAACCGCTTCGCCATCGCCGATCAACTACGCTTTAACGTCGCCGGAGACGGCTTGCTGGTTGCAGAAATCGCCAACACTCACTCCCGTGCGAGCATTTGCCTGCAAGGCGGCCATGTCATGAGCTGGCAGCCGAAGGACGCCAGCGCACCGGTAATCTGGCTATCCAAACTGGCCAAACTGGTGCCGGGCAAGTCAATACGCGGCGGCGCGCCCGTCTGCTGGCCGTGGTTTGGCGCCCATGCCAGCGAAGCCGGCTTTCCCGGTCACGGCTACGCCCGCACCGTGCCGTGGCAAGTGAGCACGACGCGCACGCTGGATGACGGCTCGACCGAAATTGGACTGACGCTGATCGAAAGCGACGCGACGCGCGCCCAGTGGCCCTACGCCAGCCAAGCTGAAATCCTGATCAATGTCGGCAAAACGCTCAAAATCGCCCTGACCACGCGCAATCTGGGTGATGTCGATTTCGTGATCGGCGAAGCGCTGCACACCTATCTGCACATCGGCGACATCGGCGAAGTGCGCGTTCTCGGTCTGGAAGGTTGCGAATATGTGGACAAAGTCGCTAACAGCGCACGCCAACAACAGGCCGGCGCCATTACCTTTAGCGGCGAAACCGACCGCGTCTACGTCAATAGCGCCGCCGAATGCCTGATCGAAGATAGCCGCCTGCAGCGCCGCATCCGCATTGCCAAAATCGGTAGCCGCTCAACCATCGTGTGGACACCGTGGACGGAAAAAGCCGACAAGATGGGGGATTTCGGCCCCGATGGCTGGCGCGAAATGGTCTGTGTGGAAAGTGCCAATGCGTTGGAAAACGTCGTCACTGTGCCAGCGCACAGCAGTCATACGCT
>CAXNNH010000233.1:0-3874 GCA_964203325.1 Burkholderiales bacterium
GCAGTTGGTGGTGCAACTGGCGTTGGAGATGATGGTCTGGCCAGCGTAGCTTTGGTGATTGACGCCGAAGACGAACATCGGGGTGTCGTCTTTCGACGGGGCGCTCTGGATAACCTTTTTCGCACCGGCGGTAATGTGTTTCTGGCAGGTGTCTTTGGTCAGGAAAAGGCCGGTCGATTCGACGACGATGTCGGCACCGACTTCGTCCCATTTCAGTTCGGACGGATCTTTGACGGCGGTCAGGCGGATCTTCTTGCCGTTAACCACCAAGGTGTTGCCTTCGACCGAGACTTCGCCTTTGAAGCGGCCATGTACGGAGTCGTACTTGAGCATATAAGCCAGGTAGTCGGGTTCGAGCAGGTCATTGATGCCCACTACTTCGATGTCGCTAAAGTCCTTGATGGCAGCGCGAAACACCATGCGGCCAATGCGGCCAAATCCGTTGATGCCAATTTTAATGGTCATGTCTTCGTTCCTTTTTGTTAGAAAATGTTAGAAAAATCGATACAGAGTTTTACAGCACACCTTTGACTGTGGCAACCACATTTTCAACGGTGAAGCCGAATTCCTTGAATAACTGACCGGCCGGTGCGGATTCGCCAAAACGGTCAAGTCCGACCACCGCCCCCCGCAGCCCGACGTATTTGTACCAGCCATCCGTGACGCCGGCTTCAATGGCCACCTTATGCACGGTCGGCAGCAGAACGCTATCTTTATAGGCTTTGTCCTGTTTGTCAAAGACGTTGGTCGAAGGAATGGAAACCACGCGTGCGGCAATACCTTCAGCTTTAAGCGCTTCCTGCGCTTTCAGGGCTAGCTCGACTTCCGATCCGGTGGCGATAAGCACCACTTTTGCCTCGCCGGCGCAGTCCGCCAGCACATAGCCACCACGACGGATATCGGCGATCTGTGCAGCGGAACGTTGCACAAACGGCAGGTTCTGGCGCGAGAGAATCAGGCAGGAGGGACCGTCCATCTTCTCGACGCTGGCTGCCCAGGCGACCAAAGTCTCGGTCGTGTCGCACGGACGCCAGACACTCATATTGGGAATCATGCGCAGGGTGGCGGTCTGCTCTACCGGCTGGTGCGTCGGGCCATCTTCGCCCAAACCAATGGAATCGTGGGTGAAGACGTAAACGACGCGCTGCTTCATCAGCGCTGACATGCGCAAGGCGTTACGGGCGTATTCCGAGAACATCAGGAAGGTGCCGCCGAACGGGAACAGGCCGCCGTGCAGCGCCATGCCGTTCATGATGTGGCTCATGCCAAACTCGCGCACACCGTAGGAGATGTAGTTACCGCCGGGATTACGGTTAAGGGTTTTGCAACCCGGCCAGTTGGTCAGGTTGGAACCGGTCAAGTCGGCGGAACCGCCAACGCGCTCGGGCAAGGTGGACACCAGGCGCTCGATGGCCAGTTGCGAAGCCTTGCGGGTCGCCACGGTTTCGGCTTTTTCCAGCGTGGTTGCCAATGCCGTTTGCACACGCACTTCCCAATCGGCAGGCAGGTCGCCGGCCATGCGACGCTTGAATTCGGCCGCCTCAATCGGAAACTGCGCCGCATAGGCATCGAAAGTCGTATTCCAGATGTCTTCCAACTTGGCGCCCTTGGCGCGCGCATCCCAGCCGTCGTAAACTTCCTGCGGAATGACGAAAGGCGCGTGACTCCAACCGATATGCTCACGTGTCGCTTGCACTTCGGCCGTACCGAGTGCTGCGCCATGCACGTCGTGCGTGCCTTCCTTGTTCGGCGATCCACGGCCGATAATCGTTTTGCAGCAAATCAGCGTTGGCTGATCGGCATTCTGCTTGGCCGTCAGCACGGCGGCTTCGAGAGCAGCCGAATCATGGCCGTCCACACCGGCAATCACATGCCAGCCGTAAGCCTCGAAACGTTTCGGCGTATCGTCGGTAAACCAGCCGTCGGTGTGACCGTCGATCGAGATACCGTTGTCGTCCCAAAATGCAATCAGCTTACCCAGTTTCCAGGTTCCTGCCAGTGCGCAGGCTTCATGCGAAATACCTTCCATCATGCAGCCGTCACCCATAAAAGCATAGGTGTGGTGATTGACCAGCTCAAAGCCCGGCTTGTTGAATTCGTTCGCCAGCAACTTTTCGGCCAATGCCATACCGACGGCGTTGGTGATCCCCTGGCCGAGCGGGCCGGTGGTCGTCTCAATTCCTGGCGCATAACCGTATTCGGGATGCCCTGGTGTTTTCGAATGCAGTTGCCGGAAATTTTTCAGGTCGTCGATCGAAAGATCGTAGCCCGTCAGGTGCAACAGTGCGTAAATCAGCATCGAACCGTGACCGTTGGAAAGCACGAAACGGTCGCGATCCGGCCACTTCGGGTTGGCCGGGTTGTGGCGCAGGTGATGATTCCACAGGACTTCGGCGATTTCCGCCATGCCCATGGGCGCACCTGGGTGGCCGGAATTGGCTTTTTGAACGGCGTCCATGGCAAGGGCGCGGATGGCGTTGGCCAGTGGTGAGAAAGCAGCAGACATGATGGTTAGCCTAAACAATGAAAAGTTAATTGTCACCCACAGAATGGGTTTTCCAGTTTCGAGCTGTGCAGACTAAAGCCATGTTGGCATCTACGGAAATAACCCGTTAAGGGGAGATGAGCGGTTATCGACAAAATAATTTATATGAAAGTAAAAACTTACTATAAATAGAACTAAGTTTAACTTTTAATAATGGTTCTCCCCTCCTACACTAGCCGCACTTCAACTCAAGCGCGACTCGCACGATACCCCAATGAAGCCAAACCGTCAGGCAGAACACGCAGCAGCGACCGAGAAGCCGGCAACGCACGATAGCTTGCGGAGTAGCGACACATTGCAGGCCGTCATCTTCGATGTAGACGGGACGTTGGCCGATACCGAGCGCGACGGTCACCGAATTGCCTTTAACCGGGCGTTTGATGAATTCGGCCTGGACTGGCACTGGTCGCCCGAGACCTATGGCGAATTGCTCGCCGTGACGGGAGGCAAGGAGCGTATTCGGCATTACGCCAAATCGCACGCACCGGAACTGCTTGGCCGGGTCGATATCGACACCTGGGTGGCCCGTTTGCACCAGCTCAAAAGCGAAATTTATTCGGGTTTGGTGCTGGCCGGCGCCATTCCGTTACGGCCCGGTGTTGCGCGCCTGATTCACGAACTGCGCGCCGCCGGGGTACGGATTGCCGTTGCGACCACCACTACCCCGTCTAGCCTGCGCAGCCTGATTATGGTCAATTTCAAGCACGAGATGATGTCGCTGTTTGAAGTCATCGGCGCCGGCGACGTGGTCGCCAACAAGAAGCCCGCTCCCGACATTTACCAGTGGGTGCTACGCCAGATGAACCTTGCCCCGGAAGCGTGCCTGGCCATCGAGGACTCCCACGCGGGTTTGCTGGCCGCCCGCGCCGCCGGTTTGCCCACGCTGGTGACGGTGAATAGCTACACGGCCGGCCAGAATTTTGCAGGCGCACTAAGCGTGGTTTCCGACTTGGGCGAAGCAAATTCGCCGGCGCACAGCCTTGACGGATTGCCGCTCGACGGAGCAACCGTCGATCTGGCCCAATTGCGTACCTGGCATCGACAACACTGTAAAGCGTACACTTCGTCACCAACGGAAAACTGACCTGGCAGACAGAACGCCTGCTAAGTAAGCCGATTTAACCCTATTAACCTAAGCTTGTACCGAACCTGAACGTACCAACCCCGAATTATCTCAACCACGGAGACAACCATGGATCAATCGAACCGCTACGCAGACCTTAGCCTTAACGAAGAAGACCTCATCAAGGGTGACAAGCACGTGCTCGTCGCTTACCACATGGAACCGGCAGCCGGCTATGGCTACCTGGAAGTCGCCGCGCACATCGC
>CAXNNH010000234.1:0-3866 GCA_964203325.1 Burkholderiales bacterium
TCGATTCGAGTCGGTGTCGAAAAGGTCGATCAACTGATCAACCTGGTAGGCGAGCTAGTGATTACCCAGGCCATGCTACTGCAGTGTGCCGAACAAATGCACCGCTCTGTGCCCGAGCGGCTGGTACAAGGTTTGGCGCAGCTTGAGCGCAATACGCGCGACTTGCAGGAATCGGTGATGTCGATTCGCATGCTGCCGATCTCCTTCGTCTTCTCCCGCTTCCCACGGGTTATTCGTGATTTGTCAGCCAAACTGGGCAAACTCGTCGAACTTAAAATGAGCGGTGAAACGACTGAACTCGATAAAGGGCTTATCGAGAAAATCGCCGATCCTTTGACGCACCTGATTCGCAACAGTCTCGACCACGGTATTGAAATGCCGGATAAACGGACGGCGGCGGGCAAAAATCCAACCGGAACGATTACGCTGCGCGCGGCACATCAAGGTGGCAATATCGTGATTGAAGTGGGCGACGACGGTGGCGGTCTGAGTCGCTCAAAGATTCTCGCCAAGGCGCGTGAACGAGGTTTTCAAGTATCCGACCAAATGACCGACGGCGAAGTCTGGATGCTGATTTTCGAAGCAGGTTTTTCGACGGCAGAAGTGGTCACGGATGTCTCTGGACGTGGCGTCGGCATGGATGTGGTACGCCGCAATATCCAGGCGATGGGTGGACGCGTCGAAATCGAAAGCATGACCGGGGTCGGGACGCGTATGACCGTACGTTTGCCGCTGACGCTGGCGATTCTCGACGGCATGTCGGTAGCGGTTGGCGACCAGACTTATATCCTGCCTTTGTCCTACGTCATCGAGTCGGTACAGCCTGACTTGCGCGATGTCAAGACGCTCTCCAATCAGGCGCGAGTGATACGCGTCCGTGGTGAATATTTGCCGGTGATTGTGCTGCATGAGATTTTTGGTATTCAGCCGGCCTCGGCTAATTTGACGCAGGGCATTATGGTCATTCTCGATGCCGATGGTACGCGCGCGGCACTGTTTGTCGATGCGCTGGTCGGTCAGCATCAGGTTGTAATCAAAAGTCTTGAAAACAACTTCCGCCGGGTGGCGGGCATCTCGGGAGCCACCATCATGGGCGACGGGCATGTGGCTCTAATCCTGGATATTTCAGCGTTGGCAGCCATGGCGAAATCGGCACAAGCGGCTGCAGCGTAGAAGCGCTGCCTGAGCAAGGCACGACAGCCGCCCAAGTGCTGTCGTGTAATAAATAGACGCTGCCAGAAACAAAATTGCGAACGGAGCAAACGATGGAAAACGTGAATCAGAAAACAGGTGCGGTGCAAGATGACGAGCAAGTCACCAGCGAGTTTCTCACCTTCACGCTGGGTGACGAAGAGTATGCGATCGATATTCTCAAGGTACAGGAAATTCGTGGTTACGAGCCGCCAACCATGATCGCTAATGCTCCACCCTTTATCAAAGGAGTGATCAACCTGCGCGGGATCATCGTTCCCGTCGTTGACATGCGTATCAAGTTCAAGCTGGGCACCGCCGAATACACTCCTTTCACCGTGGTGATTATTCTCAATGTGGCCAAGCGCGTCATCGGCATGGTCGTCGATAGTGTCTCGGATGTTCTCTCGCTAGCACCGCAGCAGATTCGCCCGGCCCCGGATTTTTCGGCCAGCTTTGACACGAAGTACATACTCGGTTTGGCGACCATCGATAAGCGCATGTTGATCGTGACGGATATTGCACAGTTGATGACCAGTCGCGACATGGAACTGATCGACGCTGCGGCACACTGAATCGGTGGGGCGGATACGCATGTTCGATTTGCGCAACTTCCATATTGGCACGCGCCTGTTGGTGCAAGCCTTGAGTATGGCGATATGGTTCATCGTTCTGGTCGTTATTGCCATGAATGCGATGCTCGGGCTCCAACAGTCGACTGAAAGTGTTTACCACGAAAAGATGGAGCCTGGAGCGACGGTTCTGCGCATTCAGTCGTTGATGAATGAGAACCGCCTGATGATTGCCCAGGGGTTACAGCATGATCCGGCGTATCGTTACGCAAATAAGCATACGCATCCGTTGACGGTGCATACCGATCTGCTGATTAAAAATCGCGACGAAATCACCGAGCTGTGGAAGCAGTTCAAAAGCCGCAAGCTGAGTGCAGAAGAGGAGCAACTGGCCACTGCCTACGAGCAAGCACGCGCGGTTTTCGTGCGCGAAGGTCTAATGGTGGGAAGAGAGGCGCTACTGGCCGGTGACTTTGACAAAGCGGCCGAGGTTAACACCAAGGTTATTCCCGAGACTTTCGCCAAGGCCGGGAAAGCCGCCGACGATCTGCGCAACTATTACGCTGTCAGCGGCAAGGCACTTTATCTGGAATCGGCAGCGTCCTATCAAACGACGGTCAAGCTGTTGATTGCTCTCTCGGTTTTTGTGACAGCCCTAGTTGCATTTTTTGCCTTCTTTTTTATCCGCAGTATCACGCAGCCGATTGCCCGAGCGGTTGCAGTGGCTGACGCCGTGGCGGGCGGTAAACTCGATAACCCGATTTCACACCGGGGTGACGATGAAGTCACCCACCTGTTTGCCGCCCTGGAAAAAATGCAGATCGAGTTGCACGAGCGGATCGAAAGCGAGCGGCGTGAATCCATGGCGACACTGCGCGTTAAAACCGCGCTCGATGTAAGTTCCAATAGCGTCATGTTGGCTGACCCTAACGGTGTTGTGATCTACGCCAATACCGCTGTTTTGAACATGATGCGCGAGGCAGAGTCCGATGTACGCAAAGATCTGCCTCAGTTCCGGGCGGATCAAATTGTCGGATCGAACATTGATATTTACCACAAGAATCCAGCGCATCAACGAACGATGCTGGCGGCTTTGACCGCACAGCACAAAACCGAAATCAAGGTGGGCGGACGACACTTTTCTCTGGTCGCAACACCGATTATCGATCACCGACAGCGCTTGGGAACGGTCGTCGAATGGCGTGACAGGACAGCGGAAGTGCGCATCGAGGGCGAGGTGTCGACCATCATCGAAGCGGCTGTCGCTGGCGATTTCAGCATGCGACTCGATGCTTCCGCGCTGAGCGGTTTCTTTCGACAACTGGGTGAAGGAATCAACGCCCTGCTGGAAGCCAACGCTAGCGCGCTCAAGGATGTTGGCGGCGTTCTTGCACGCCTGTCACAAGGTAATCTGACGGAGAAAATATCGGCTGATTACCGAGGAACGCTAGGCGAGCTAAAAGACGACGCCAACGCCACCGTCGATAATTTGCGTGAAATCGTCGGCCAGCTTAAAGGAGCGACCGACGCCATCAACACGGCTGCGCGGGAAATTGCCAGTGGTAACCAAGATCTTTCTGCGCGCACCGAAGAGCAGGCGAGCAGTCTTGAAGAAACAGCTTCGAGCATGGAGCAACTGACCAGCACGGTCAAACAGAATGCCGACAACGCCCGGCAAGCGAATACACTAGCCGGTGACGCTCAGCAAGTTGCCGAAAAGGGTGGCCAAATGGTTGGCCAGGTCGTGCACACCATGAGCGCCATCGCTCAGTCGTCCAGCAAAATTGCCGACATCATCGGCGTTATCGACGGTATTGCTTTTCAGACCAACATCCTGGCCCTGAACGCCGCTGTCGAAGCGGCGCGCGCTGGCGAACAAGGACGTGGTTTTGCGGTGGTGGCCACCGAAGTGCGTAGTCTGGCGCAGCGCAGCGCCGCCGCTGCCAAGGAAATCAAGGAGTTGATAGCCGACTCGGTCGACAAGGTCGACAGCGGCAATAGACAGGTCGAACAAGCCGGGCGAACAATGGAGCAGGTGGTCAGTAGCATCAAGAGTGTCGCCAGGATCATGGCCAATATTTCCGAAGCCAGCCGCGAACAAAG
>CAXNNH010000235.1:0-3840 GCA_964203325.1 Burkholderiales bacterium
TGGGACGCTGATCCCGTTGGAGAGCACTTGGCGTGCAAAGTCAGCCGTTTGTCACAAACGCTTCGGAATTTACCGGAACAAGATAGTTGATATGTTCACTCTCCAAAAACTTGCGAAGTGCATTGAATTGAATTTAGCCACTCAATCCATCACGACACTGGCTAGCGTTTGCCCGTGATCCGCGCCACGCGCGACCGCTACGGCAAAAATATAGACGCCAGACTTCCAGGTTTCTGTCATGATGGGTACGACGTTGACGTAGTAAAAGCCTGGCAGTCGTCCTTCTGCGAAGCTGGTAATGTTTACCAGCGCACCACCGGGGCCGACAATCATTGGATCAACCTTGATATTCGACGCGCCCAACCCGGAGACAGGAACGCCGTCGACGTCGGTGACCGAAACAATAAGGTAATTCGGTTGCCGATTGCCAGGAGCAGCGATGGTGTCTTCCGAAAGAGCGGTAACAATGAGTCTGGACATGGCTTACTCCTTCCAAATTTTACGTGTGCCGCGATGAAATACAGGTGCCAATCGATGGTGTTAGAACGGGATCCGGCAAGCACTAAGCTCTACGAGCCGCGCCCATAGGTGTTCTACGAGACACCTGCCCGGAGAAGCAATAAAGACGCCACTCTCCAGCCACTCCCCTTGTAGAACGCCTAACCTTGCGGGTTTCAGCCCTGCTTCCCTGCTTCGGCAGTAAATATTTCGCGGCCCACTGCGGTAAAAGTGCAGTGGGCCGCGTTCCAGCCTACGGGCGTTCTTTCGTTTCCAGCACGTTCTTGTTGATCTCGATTTTGTAGCGCGCACGCAGGGCGGCCAAGTAGGCTGAGAAGTCTTCCTGTGCCGTGACGGTGCTGTATTCGCGCTGCAGCACTTTGCGCTGGTTTTCATCTGCTTTTTCCGGGTGGCTGACTTTCATGATCTTGTAGAGCATATAGCCGCCCCCTGCCTCAACACCGACATACGCCGGCAGCTTTTCTACGCTGGCCCTGAAAATAGCCTGCATGGCGGCAGGCGGTACTTGGCGCCCTTGTAGACGCGAGACATTCTTGACCAGCGCCCAGGCAACCTTATCCCCCTTCCCTTCTCCACCCTTTTGTAGCTCGGCGAGTTGCACTTCACCGGTATGCTTGGCCAAGGCCGCACTCTGCTGCGCCTTGAGGCGGGCTTCAATATCGCCTTTTACGCTCTCAAAGGATTTTGCTGCCGCTGGCCGGTGTTCAACAACGCGTGCGGCGAGCAAAGTGCTGGGGGCAATCTCCACCGCTTCGGTGTTGCGCTTATTTTTTAGGGAGTCTTCGGAAAACAGTGAGGCCAGTATCTTGGCGTTGCCGAGGGGGCCAAGCGCTGCAATAACCTGCGGATTGGCTGTCTTCGGCACCCAGTTAGACTGCTGAATTTTCAGTTTGAACTTTTCGGCCACCGGATTCAGGCTGTCGGATTGTTCGTAGACGATGTTGCTAAAGGCTTCGGCAGACTCGGCAAATTTGCGCGAGGCGGTTTGGCGTTTCAACTCGCCCTCAATTTCCGGACGGGCTTCGTCCAGCGAGCGTTGCTTGCCACCTTTAATGCCCGTCAGTTTGATGATGTGATAACCGAATTCCGATTGCACCAGGCCGGAAATATCGCCTTCCTTCTGCTTGAAGACGGTATCCTCGAAAACTTTGACCATCATGCCGCGACCAAAAAAGCCAAGATCGCCGCCCTTCTCGGCTGAACCGGGATCCTGCGAATATTTTTTGGCCAACTCGGCAAATTTGCTCGGCGAGCGCTCGACTTCCTTGAGCACTTCTTCAGCTTTGGCCTTGACTTTCGCTTTCTCGCCTTCGGGCGCGTTGGCATTGACCATCAGCAGAATATGCGACGCGCGGCGTTCCTCGGCTTGCCGGTAGCGCTCCTGGTGTGTGTCGTACCAGGATTTGACCTCGGCTTCGCTCACCGTGGTCTGTGCCAAAAGGGCGTCGAGCGACAGGACGACATACTCAGCCTTGGCCTGCTCCACCAGCTCAAACTGCTTGATGTTTTCGTCGTAATACTTCTGGACGGCAGAGGTATCGATCTTGACCGTGTCGGCAAATTGTTCTGGCGCAATCCGCAACTCAGCGACCTGGCGCTCTTCCGACTGTATCCGCCACATAGCTTCGGCCGCCCTGTTCGACACGATGCCGGTATCGCCCAGAGCACCGACCAGTTGTTGCAAGGTTAAATCCTGGCGTAATTGCGCTTCAAACTGCTGCTGCGACATACCTTGGGCCATCAAGGCAGACTGATAACGCGCCATTGAGAATTGTCCGTTTTCCTGCAGCGCAGGAATTCTGCTAATGACTTCACGCAACAGATCGTCGCCCGCACCGAGCCGGCCTTTTACCGCTTCAAGCAGCAACAAGCGCTGATCCACCAGCGAGTTGAGCACGGCCATTCTGACTTCCGGGGTATTCATCATTTCTGGCCGGAAGTTGGCGCCCATGGACTGACGCATACGATCCTGTTGGTCACGACTCGCCTTCTCGAACTGCTGCGCAGTAATTTTGGAGTCGCCTACAGAAGCCAAATCGTTACCGGCGCCACCACTTCTCACATAAGATTCGACCCCCCAAAAGGCAAATGGCAGGGTAATCAGCGCAAGAAAGACCTGGACGATTCTTTTGTTATTGCGTACTGCATCAAACATGGCGTGTACTCATTAGTCGCGACTGCGCGAGTCAGATTCAAAAAGTAAAAAAGGCGAACTCTCGTTCGCCTTCTCAATATCGGCGGCGTGCGCACCGTACCAAAATTCTAAAAATACGCTAACAATTCAAAAGGTTATGTGTAAAGACAAAACCCGGTCCCAAACCAGCCGACCTGCATTGAAAGTGCCCGACATTTTCGAGCAAGAGGGGTAAGGCAGTCAATTACTTTGTATCGTTACGGGCCATTCTGCCATATAAAGCAGGCTTTCTCCCGACTGAGCATAAAATCGATAGATTGGCTGACTAACCTGCAAAAACCAGGGGGCCGTAGCCCCCTGAGTCAATGTTCAATGCGCGGTGTTACCTGATCGATCAATAAATATCGTGCATCGTGTTATAGACATTGAACTTACCGGTCGGCGTCACCAGACGTGGATCCTTGATCACCGTCTTCACCGAACGCGTCTTATCGTCCATCACGACGATAGCCGACGGCTCAGTCTTGTTACCCGTCCAGACGGAGAACCAGATTTCGTCGCCCGTCGCGTTGTACTCACCATGTACCACGCGCTGAACGCCCTTGGTCTTGCCGAGGTTGGCGGCGGCCGCAATGTCGATCACTTCCGATTTAGCATCGGCATTACCGAGATCGGCAATCTTGTACACCGTCACGGAACCAGCCAGTTTTGGATCAGGATTCAGCGGCGCATCGGCCCACAGATTGGCTGACTTCGGATGAGTCTTGACGAATAGCGAGTTGGCACCGTGGTTCTTCAGCTCCTGAACGACTTTCCAGGCGTTCTGCGGATTGCCTTCCGGGTCGGTACCGATGACGCTGATCACGTCGGCCCCCAAGTGCGAAGTTGCCCATACCGGACCAAACTTCGGATGCTTGAAGTTGGCGCCGCGACCCGGATGCGGAATCTTGGCGGTATCGACCAGAGCGGCCAATTTGCCGTCCTTGGTATCGACCACGGCCACCTTGTTCGAAGCGTTGGCCGCCACCAGGAAGTAACGTTTGGTCGAATCCCAGCCGCCGTCATGCAGGAACTTGGCGGAGTTGATCGTGGTTTCCTTCAGGTTTTTCAGGTCTGAGTAGTCAACCAGCTTGATCATGCCGGTTTCCTTGACGTTGATTACCCACTCCGGCTTGATTTCGGAAGCG
>CAXNNH010000236.1:0-3826 GCA_964203325.1 Burkholderiales bacterium
GGCTCCTCGTTTAATCGTCCTGTTGTTCATTTGGCAATAGCCCTTTCGCGCAGAACCTGTTTGGCGACCCGGAACTGCTGTACGAGTGGAATACTTGACGGACAGACGTAGGTACAGCACCCGCATTCGAAGCAGTCGCCAAGATGGAATTGTTCGCCCATGAGTTCATATTCGCGCTTGGCGGCAAGCATGCCCAGGGTCGAAGGATTAAGGCCCATCGGGCACGATTCGACACATTCGCCGCATTTGATGCACGGATAGGTGACACGCTGCTCGCTGCTTGATACATCGCTGCGACGGAAAACGAGGATGCCTGACACTCCTTTGGTCACCGGCGTGTCTAGCGAACTAACCGATTGCCCCATCATTGGGCCACCGAGAATTACCTGGCGCGCATCGGCTTTGTCGGCCATCGGCGTACCGGCCCAGTCGAGTACGAAGGAGAGTGGCGTACCGAGCGGTACCCGGTAATCCCCCGGTCGTTTGACGCCCGGCCCGGTGATGGTGACCACGCGCTCGGTCAGTCCTTGTCCAGCGGGTAATAGACGACCGAGTGCGGCCAGCGTACCGACATTGTTCATCACCATGCCGAGCGACACCGGCAGGCTGCCGGACGGTATCTCAATCCCGAACAGCGACATAATCAGCATTTTTTCGGAGCCTTGCGGGTACTTGGTCGGCACCGCTTCGACAAAAATATCGTTGGCTCCCGCCGCGCTGATCGCCTTCTGGATGGCTACGACGGCATCTGGTTTGTTGTCCTCCACACCGACGATACCGCGCACAGCACCGGTGGCGCGCATCGCGTAACGAATTCCGGCGACCAGAAAATCGGCTTCCTCAACCATCACCCGATGGTCGCAGGTCAGATAAGGCTCACACTCGCACCCATTGACCACCAGGGTGTGTACCTTCGATTGCTTGGGGACGGTGAGTTTGGCGTGCGTCGGGAAAGCGGCTCCACCCAGCCCGACCATGCCGCTATCCCATACCGCCTGCAAAATATCGGTCGGCGTCATCGCCTCCATGTCGCGCGGGACGGCCCACAGATCTTGCTGAGTGGCGCCGCTATGCGGGCGAATCACAATCGATTCGATCCATGGGCCGCGTGCCGACGGGCGCAGGTCGATAGCTTCGACGACGCCGGTCGCCGGTGCATGATGCGGCACCGACAGCCAGTCGTCGCTGCGGGCAATCGGCTGACCGCGTACTACCTCCTGCCCAACGCGCACCACAGGCCGTGGTGTTTTACCGATGTGCTGCGACAGGGGCACGATCAGGCGTGGCGCGTAAGGTAGACGGCGGATCGCCGTCGTCGCCGTGTCCTTGTGCTCGGGCGGATGAATGCCGCGCGCGAAGGTTTCGCCGCGCAGAAAATTAAGGAACTTCATGGTTCGCTTTTTACGTGCGTTAATCGGGAAGGCGTGCACCGCACAGGGCTGAAAGGCGCATGGATAAACGATCTACAAGGGGGTGGGCTGGAGAGTGGCGTAAACAGGCCCTCTCCGGGCAGTCCCTTTGTAGAACAAGCACTGACGCGGCTTCCAGGGCAGTGGCTTGCGCCGAGCGCAGCGCAGCCCCCTTGCCCATGGTGTACTGCGCTACGCTGCGCATCGAAGAAATTCAAAGCAATTTCTCCGCGTTGCCGGGGTTCATAGCCCTATCCATTAGTTGAACTTGGCCGCCCGCACGATCAGCTTGTCGAGACCCGGTTCAGCAGGGTTCCACGGGGTTCCCGGATGCAAACAGCCCGCCGTGCATTTTTCAGCCGCCTTGACGATGTCGGCAAATTTGCCGCCCCGAGGATTAATGACGACAGCCAGTTTTTGCTCGTTGTAAGCGAAGACCTTGGGCGCCAGCGTTGTACATTCGTCGCAGGCCGTACATTCTGGCGTTTCGATCCAGCACGGCTCAAAACCATCGTTGGAGGAGCTGGCACCGGCGTTGCTCACCGGCGATCCGGCGACCGGAGCCCCCATGTCGCTGCTCGAAATTCCCAGGCTGGCCACAATTTTCTGCACCAGATCGGCGCGTATCTGTTCGGCAAGCTCATCGGTATTGCCGGCGACACGGTCAAGGCCGGCCACGTTCTTCAACTGTTGCCAGAAGTGCATACGCTCTTCGGTCGAGCGCGCCAGATCGTCGGTGACCAGCAGGCGTGTCAGCCGATTCTTTTTATCCACCGCCCAGATGTACGGGAAACGGCCCTGGCGTTCATCGACTGGCAAAGCGAGGAAATCGGCCAGCAGCAGCATGTCGTCGTTCCACGTCTCCGGCGGGGCTTTTCTGAACTGTTTGGAGAAACGTCCTTCCGTTGCGGCGAAGTCGGCAAAGGTCATCGGCACGTCCATTTGTTGTGGCAGACCGGCCTCGTCGACATACTTCAGCTTGTAAATTGGCCAGTCTTTTTCAATGTCCGGGTTGCCTTCGAGGCTGACGCATTCGCTGAAGGTGGTGCCCGCATCGGGGTCGAAGCGGAACAGCGGATAGGCGCGGCCTTCGACCGCCAGTTTGCTTTGATTGACGGCCGTGTCGTCGCCGACGCCGTGTTCCGGTGGGCAGACGGCGTAGACGTTAAATAGTGCCGGGCGACGTGTATTGAGACCGTCGATATAGCTTTCCAGCAGGTGGTTGACGTGGGCAACCGTCCCTTGCATGACGTAGGCGGTACGGTGCGCCATGCCGATCAGGCTGATTTCCTTACGTGTTTCCTGTTTGCCGCGCATGCCGGGACCAAAGGGTGCCATGTCGGAAACCTGGCTGATGAATCCCGAAGTGCAGGCTTGGCCGCCGGTATTGGAGTAGACCTGCGTATCGACCACCAGCACTTTGACCGGCATGCCGGACATCAGTGCGCGCGACAGATTCTGGAAGCCAATGTCGTACATCGCGCCATCGCCGCCCAAGCTGACCACCGGCGGGCTAAGCAGCCATTCTTCTTCACTGAACTGACCCCAAGCGAAGCGGTTAAAGAAATCGCCATCGCGTTCTTCAACATAGCCATCGGCCAGTTCAAGCTCGGCCATGCGCACGGCCTTGAAGCCATCGGCCATCTTGGCCATGTGGCCTTCGAAAATGCCCATCGCTACCGAAGGAGAATCCTGGAACAGGTGTGAAGTCCACGGGAAGGGGTAGGGGTGGAAGGGATAAGTGGAACCCCAGACCGAGGTACAGCCCGTCGAGTTGACCATGCCCATATCGGCGCGACCGCGCTTGCTCGGGCCTTCGATATAACGCCAGCGGAGATCTTTGAGCTTTTCGAGCAACTGGGCGCTGCGTTTGACCCAGGAAGGATCAAGCGGCTGCGAGGGTTTATTTTCGGTCAGGCGTGCAGCCAGGCTGGATAGCGTCAGATCGCCCTTGTCAGTGGCATCGACGGCACGGATGATGCTGCCGGCGTCGGTCAGATCGACCGCAGCGGCCAGCTTGATGCGCATGTGCTGTTCAAGGCGGACAATAAGGTCGTCGAGCTTGCTCACGAAGGCTTTGACGCGCGGCTGCATCAGCGCGTTGACCGTCGAGGTGAACAGGTGGATGGCCGTTTTTTCACCGCAGCCCAGACAGGCGCCGTCGCCGCAGTTCATGGAGTTGTAGCTACCCTTGTCGAGGAGCAAGGTTTCGAGAGCGCCGATTTTTTCGTCGAGATTGTCGATGCGGCTGTATTCCTTCGACGTGGTCGGCAGATCGAGCCACAAATTCCAATGACGGCGCAGACGAGCCGTGGAATCCTCGGTTTGCGTCACCATCTTCAGCGCGTCGTCTTCGCAGACCGTGACGCACAACGCACAGGCTTTGCAGGTCAGCGGATTGACGGTAATCGAAAACA
>CAXNNH010000237.1:0-3814 GCA_964203325.1 Burkholderiales bacterium
TTGTCGGTAACGTCCTTGCCGAGTCCTGCCTTGCGGAACTGCGTGCCCGGTATTTCGAGGATTTCGGTTGCGCCGAAGCTGGTTTTGCCATCGGCCCGGAAGCGTCTGATTTCAAAACGAGCGACTTCCTGTTCGTGAATTTTGCCGAAGTTGTGGCCGATGCGCGTGATTTCCATGAGGTGGCCACTCGGGTCGACCATCTTCCACCACGCCAGATTGTCGAGCGAGGTACCCCACAGCACCGCTTTCTTGCCGCCGGCGTTCATCGCAATATTGCCGCCAATGCAGGAGGCTTCGGCGGAGGTCGGATCGACGGCAAACACCCGCCCAGCCGCCGCTGCGGCTTCCGAGACGCGCGCGGTGACAACGCCTGCGCTGGTGCGAATCGTCGCGTAGGGCTGATCGCAGCCGGGCAGCCGTACTTCTTCCACCGCGCTGATGGCCAGTAGTTTCTCAGTATTGATGACCACTGAAAGAGGGGTCAGCGGCACCGCACCGCCGGTGTAGCCGGTACCGCCGCCACGCGGGATGATGGTTAGCCCAAGTTCGATACAGCCGCGTACCAGTGGCGCTATTTCTTCTTCCGAATCGGGCGTGAGCACCACGAAGGGGTACTCGACACGCCAGTCGGTGGCGTCGGTGACGTGACAAACTCGTGCCAAACCGTCGAAAGCGATATTGTCCTTGCGCGTATGTTTGAGCAGCGTCTTCCTGACTTTGGCACGCAGCTTGGCAGTGTCTTCGAAATGGCGGGCAAAGCGGTCTACAGCGGCCTGTGCGGCGTCGATCAGTTTTAGAACCTTATCGTTACCTTGTCGGCGCTTCTCAATTTCGCCGAGACGATGCCGTAAAGCCTGAATGAGCGCATCGCGCCGCTCGTGGTTGGCGAGCAGATCGTCTTCAAGATAAGGATTGCGCTGCACGACCCAAATGTCGCCCAACACTTCGTAAAGCATTCGGGCCGAGCGGCCGGTAACGCGCTCGCTGCGCAACTGATCGAGCACCGCCCAGCGTTCGGCTCCGAGCAGACGAATAACGATCTCGCGGTCGGAAAACGAGGTGTAGTTGTAAGGAATTTCACGCAGACGAGCGGTCATAAAAGGTCTTGATGGCGATCTAAAGGAAGAATTTTAGCGTATTGCACTGCAACATTGAGAATGGGGGCGGCAACTTGATTAAAGAAGTATTTCACCACCGTTAGAATCGGTATACGATGCCTATTGCTATTGAATCAAGTACGACTCGTTTGCTCTGCTACGATCTTCTGATAACGCCGACGCTGTACTCACTACATTTCGTGTCCTTCCCTAACAATTCTGCAACTGCGATTCCTTCGTGACCTCTACCGACTTAAGCCTGCAGAAGTCTGCCGGCGTGAAAGATACCGCTAAAAATAATGAATTCGTCTCGGATTTGCGCGAGGATCAGCTACATCACGATCCTTTACTGGCCTGTCTGGTCGAGCTAACGCGACTGCACGGGCGTCCGAGTACGCAGGCGGCACTGTCCGCCGGTTTGCCGCTGGAAGGCGGTTGTTTGACGCCTTCTCTTTTCGCCAGGGCTGCAACGCGTGCCGGCCTGTCGAGCAAGATCGTCCGCCGCTCATTGGCGAGCATCGATAGCGCCTTGTTACCGGTGATTCTGTTGCTCAAGGACGATCAAGCGTGCGTTCTGCTGCGCTGGAACAAAACCAGAGATGCCGCGCGCGTCCTCTTTCCCGAGACCGGGCAGGGCAAAGTTACGCTGACCTTGAAGGAGCTTGAGGAGCGTTACATTGGCGTGGCCTTGTTTGCCCGACCGCGCTTCAACCTCGATGCGCGCACGCCGGAAGTGCGCAAGGTGGTTGATCGTCACTGGTTCTGGGGTGCCTTGATTGAACAATGGCCGTTGTATCGGGACGTACTGGGTGCGGCACTGCTGGTTAACCTGTTTGCCTTGGTGACACCGCTATTTTCGATGAACGTCTATGACCGAGTGGTGCCGAACAACGCCACCGAAACGCTGTGGATGCTGGCGATTGGGGTGATTCTGATTATCGGCATGGACTTCACTCTGCGCTTGTTGCGTAGCCATTTCATCGATTTGGCCAGTGCCCGTATCGACGTCAAGTTATCGGCATTGATCATGGAGCGTGTGCTCGGCATGCGCCTGGAAAGCCGTCCGGCTTCGGTGGGGTCGTTTGCCTCGACGTTACGCTCCTTCGAGTCGGTCAGAGATTTCATTGCCTCGGCCACGGTGACGGCGCTGATCGATTTTCCTTTCGTCCTCATTTTCTTGCTGGTGGTTGCCTGGATCTCCTGGCCGCTGGCGCTGATTCCGGTGGTCGGCCTACTGGTCGGATCGATTTATGCCTACTTCGTACAGAAAAAAATGCAGGTGCTGGCCGAGACGACTTATCGGGCGGCCGCGCTGCGCAATTCGTCGCTGATCGAGAGTTTGACGGCGTTGGAAACGATCAAGACGCAGGGGGCCGAGGGAGCTGTGCAGAATAAATGGGAACGCACGACGGCTTTCCTGGCGCGCACCAACGCAGAAACACGTTTGCTGTCCACCTCGATTACCAACAGCACGGCCGTGGTCTCGCAACTGGTCAACGTGCTCTTGATCGTCGCGGGAGTGTTCCTGATTCAAGAACGCCAACTCACCATGGGCGGCTTGATTGCGGTGACCATGCTCGGCGGGCGCGCCATGGCTCCCCTCGCGCAAGCCGTTGCCTTGCTCATGCAGTACCAGAACGCCGGAATGGCCTTGACGACCTTAGATGCAATGATGGCGCAAGAGGTTGAGCGGCCGGACAACGCCGCATTTATTCATCGCCCGGTACTCAAAGGCAAGATTGAGTTCCGCAGTGTCACGTTCAATTATCCGGGCCAGGGCGAGCCGGCCTTGCAGAATGTCTCACTGCTGGTTGCGCCGGGTGATCACGTTGTCATCATTGGGCGTACTGGTTCCGGCAAGACAACGCTGCAAAAATTGATGCTGGGACTGTATCGGCCGAGCAGCGGTGTGGTGCGCTTCGACGGTGTCGACCTGCGCCAACTGGATCCTGCCGATTTGCGCCGCAACGTCGGTTTTGTCGGCCAGGATGCGACGCTTTTTTACGGTACGTTGCGCGAGAATATCTCCATCGGTGCGCCGTATGCCGACGACTCGGCGATTATTGCGGCCGCCGAAGTCGCCGGTTTGACAGACTTTGTCAATCGGCACCCCAAGGGGTTCGACATGTTGATCGGCGAACGCGGCGACTCGCTCTCTGGCGGACAACGCCAGGAGGTGGCGATTGCCCGCGCTGTTCTGATGGATCCGCCGGTGCTCTTCTTCGATGAGCCGACCAGCGCGATGGACTTTACGACGGAACACGGATTCAAGGAGCGTTTGAAGGTTTTTGCTGCGAACAAGACCGTAGTGATCGTCACGCACCGCACCAGCCTGATCGATCTCGCTACCCGAATTATTGTCGTGGACGATGGTCGGATCGTCGCCGACGGACCGCGCGACGAGGTGGTGCAAGCCTTGCAGTCCGGGCGTGTCGGGAGGGCTGCGTAATGGCTTTACCCTTTGCGGCGGCCGGTCGTCGCGTTCTGGCCTGGCTGGAGATCTTTCGCATGCGTGTTCAGTCGCCCACCGATCCGGCCATGAATCGTCTGCCCGATGCCGATAAAGCCGATCAGCATCGGGGGTTTGTGGCGGATTCCGATTACGCCATTTTGCAGCAGGAGCCTTTGCGCGCCAAAGTGTTGCTCAAGGCGGTAGGCATCGTCTTCGTTGTTTTCGTGACGTGGGCTGCACTCGCCAAGGTTGAAGAAGTGACGCG
>CAXNNH010000238.1:0-3795 GCA_964203325.1 Burkholderiales bacterium
ACTGGCCGCCAACTTCATGCGTAGCCAGGGACGCCCCCGGGTCATGCGTGAGGCGAAGCCAATATTGAGCGCGTGCGCTTCGGTTTCCAACAAACCGCACTCTGTAATAATTCCCGCTGCACGCAGGCGTGCCAAACCTTCGCCCCCCACTTGTGGATTGGGATCCTGCATCGCCGCAACGACGCGATGGACACCGGCGGAAATAAGGGCTTGCGTACAGGGCGGAGTACGGCCGTAATGACTACAGGGTTCGAGCGTGACATAAGCTGTGGCGCCGCGCACCTGGTCGCCCGCTGCCTGGATGGCATGAACCTCGGCATGTGGCTCGCCGGCTCGTTCGTGCCAGCCATCGCCGACGACTAAACCATCCTTGACCAAGACACAGCCGACACGAGGATTGGGCGTCGTCGAATTAAGTCCGCGTTCGGCCAGACGTAACGCCCGTGCCATGTGCTCGTGGTCGGCCGCACTAAACATGGGATCGTGCAAAAAACTAGCGGCTGGAGCGCGGTGCAGGATGCGACACTTCCCAGATGAATTTTGAGAATTCATCGACGTCCTCAAAATTTCGATAGACCGAAGCAAAGCGCACGTAGGCTACGTTATCGAGTTTTTTCAGCTCACACATCACCATTTCGCCCACCTTTTCCGAGGAAACTTCACGCTCGCCAACCGTCAACAAATCTTCTTCAATCCGGGCGATGGCGCCATCGACTGCTGCAGTCGTCACCGGCCGCTTGCGTAAGGCCAAGCGCAGACTCGCCGAAAGTTTTTCACGTTCATAAGTGACCCGCAAACCGTTTTTTTTCACTACCAGCGGCAGGCATAGCTCGGCGCGTTCAAGGGTGGTAAAACGCTTATCGCAATTTAAACAACGGCGCCTGCGGCGTACGATGTCTCCATCGTCGTTGATACGCGTATCGGCGACGGTTGTTTCATCGGCACCGCAAAACGGGCACTTCATTACGGTTTTACATGAAAGTTGCGCAGCGACTCACCGCAGCCTTCTCGTCTGCTGGCAGGCGAGAAGGGGGAAAAAATAAAAACGGAAACAAAAGCAGGCATGCTCGTTATGCGCCATAAACCGGAAATTTTTTGCAGAGGGCCGCAACTGCCGCGCGCACACGCGCCAGAACCGCTTCGTCCTGTGGAGCTTCCAGTACGTCAGCAATCAGGTGCGCCACCTGTTCGGATTCAATTTCGGTAAAGCCGCGCGTCGTCATGGCTGGAGAACCCAGACGGATTCCCGACGTAACCATCGGCTTTTGCGGATCGTTGGGAATCGAATTTTTGTTGACCGTAATGTGCGCTTTCCCCAAAGCCGCCTCGGCTTCTTTGCCGGTAATGTTCTTGGCGCGCAAATCGACGAGGAAAACATGCGATTCCGTTCGGCCGGAAACGATGCGCAGGCCGCGCTCTTCGGCGAGAACACGCGACAAGACTCGGGCGTTGGCCACCACCTGCTCTTGATAGTGGCGGAATTCAGGGGTGGCAGCCTCTTTAAAAGCCACCGCCTTGGCGGCGATCACATGCATCAGCGGTCCGCCCTGCAAACCGGGGAAAATGGCCGAGTTGATGGCTTTCTCGTGTTCGGCCTTCATCAGGATGACGCCGCCGCGTGGGCCACGCAGAGTTTTATGCGTCGTCGAGGTAACGACATCGGCGTGTGGTACAGGATTAGGGTAACAACCGGCGGCAATCAAACCCGCGTAATGCGCCATATCGACCCAAAAAATAGCACCAATTTCCTTGGCTACCTTGGCAAAACGCTCAAAGTCGATGCGCAGAGAGTAGGCCGAGGCCCCGGCAATGATGATCTTCGGCTTGTGTTCGCGGGCCAGCGCTTCCATCTTGTCGTAATCAATGGCCTCGTTTTCGTCCAAACCGTAGGCGACAATATTGAACCACTTGCCCGACATATTGAGCGGCATACCGTGCGTCAGATGGCCACCTTCGGCCAGACTCATGCCCATGATCGTATCGCCCGGCTTGGCGAAGGCCAGCAGCACCGCCTGATTAGCCTGCGAACCGGAGTTTGGCTGCACGTTGGCCGCATCCGCGCCGAATAATTTTTTCAGGCGGTCGATGGCCAGTTGTTCGGAAACATCAACGTACTCGCAGCCCCCGTAGTAGCGCTTGCCAGGGTAGCCTTCGGCGTACTTGTTGGTCAGTTGCGAACCTTGGGCCGCCATGACGGCATGGCTGACATAATTTTCGGAAGCGATCAGCTCAATGTGATCTTCCTGACGACGATTCTCGTTCTCTATCGTCTGCCAGAGTTCGGGGTCAACCTTCGCCAGAGTGTCGTTTGCAGAAAACATCGTATGCCTCACAAGCCTTGGAAAAAGGCGCAAATTGTAACATGGGCGCACGTAGCAGCTTCGGACGAAACTGCCAACACCGATGGTAGAAATAAGTATCCTTGAGCAACTGGGCAGAAATCGATGGTCCGATTTAGCAAGTGTTGTGCCTTGCGTTGTGCCTCGTCCCGGTTTGGCGCATTGAAGATCGCGCGAATGCGTTGTGCCACTGGCGGCCGCTAAAATAGTTGACTAATATAGTAGGCTATTGCTATCGTAAACGCACTCCTCTTTTATCTCTCGAAAGGCAACGCCATGAAACTTGAAATTAACGGAAAGACCGTCGAAACCGATGCGGAAGGCTATCTGGTCAATCTCGACGAATGGTCAGAAGAATTGGCCTCTACGCTGGCCAAGACCGACGATTTGGAACTGGAAGAAAACCATTGGAAGATCATCAATTACATGCGTACCGTTTTTGCTGAAACGGGCACCGCACCAAATTTACGTTTCCTGATGAAAGGCTTAAAGGAAGAATTTGGTGCCGAATGGGGCGACAAGAAGTTTTTATTCGACCTTTTCCCCTTTGGCCCGGCCAAGCAGGCCGGACGTTATGCCGGAACACCTAAACCGACCGGCTGCGTTTAACCGAGTCCAAGCACGCAGCAAGGAGAACGAAACATGCCGACCCGCAGAATCAGGATAGCCGGGGTGCCCATATGTCGCATCGCTTAAGCGTATGGCGCGCCGCACAGTTGGTCGGTGTGGCGCGCGGCGTATTGCAGAAACAGGTGCGCGATGGGCTTCTGGAACTCACTGACAGCACGGTGTCTACCGACGATCTGCTGCGCCTCTACCCCTCGACGCAGTTCGAAGAATGCGGGCAATTGGAGCGTGTTACCCAAATCAAGGAAGAAGCGTTCGGCAAGCGAGTACGCGAGCGCTTGTTGCCGAGTCAGGAAGTGCTGGCCCAACGCTTGTTTGGACAAAGCCAGGAGCTAGCCGACCTGCGCCGACATCTACAGCGTTACCATCGTCTAGTCGTCGGCGTACAGGAACGCATTCGCGCGCTGGCCCAAAACAGCGCAGCGGATGTCCGCGTAAATTTCCCAACCGATGCAGCCAGCAATGACCCAACGACACAGCCAGCAGATCTGCAAGCACTGGAGCATTTCGTCACCCAGGGTCTGGCCACGGTGCTGGCCACCGATTCGGTCAACTGTATTGGGGTGATGGATGACATGCTGAAGATTATTGCGGCGCACGTCACGATTCGGCCCAGCGGCCATGAATTTTCGGTCGATGGGCGCGATACCCTGCTGCAAGCCGGATTGCGCGCCGGATTGAAGCTCAACTACGGGTGTAGTAACGGAAGCTGCGGTATGTGCAAGGTGCGCGTCGTTTCTGGTGCCGTCGCCAAAATTCAGCCTTCTGACTACCCCCTGTCGGAAGCCGAAAAACGCCAGGGCTATACCTTGCTCTGTGCGCATACGGC
>CAXNNH010000239.1:0-3795 GCA_964203325.1 Burkholderiales bacterium
CGCCCCCTTCTCTGCCCGCCCTTGACGCGTTTTACCACCCGTTCCTTGAACTCGGCTGTGTACGCTTGCTTCGATAATTTCATCTTCTGCCTTGCAAAAGTGACGTCAATTTTACGTCACCCTTGGCAGACGAAATTTCGGGGGGAAGCTAAGAGCCTGTTCGTCAATAACCTTACATGCTCTTAGTCTCGGCCTGACTGTGATTGGCGCAGGTTTCCCAAGTCGGGAAATACTCATCGGCTTGGTTTCCCCAGGTTGTCCAGCCTTCGCGTGAGCCACGGGCGAACAGTTCGAGGAAGGGGCCGGGCGAGCAGCTTTCTATGATGTCATAGGTTTCATCCGGTTTGCGGCTGTGCTCACGTTTCATCGTACGCATGATGTTAACTTGTCGCCGTCCGGGGGCCAGCGTTCGGGCATTCTTGCCACGCACACCGAACAAGAGCAGCTCGGTTGTATTGCGAAAATAGAAGCCGACGCCGCGTCCGTCGGGTTCGCCATCCTTGCGCACTTTGTGCCAGACGATATTCGACTTATATTGAAATCCCCAGGCACGCATCACCTCGATGCCTTCCGGCAACAGCGCATTCGGCACCCAAAGGTAAAGGTGGGCGGTATCGGCAACGATAGTGTGCACCGGCAAGGTCTTGATGTCGTCGAGCGTCATCGTGCCATAGCGCGTCAGACGCTTGTGCTCGGGCGCCATCTTCCCGGTACGGTTTTGAAACTGCCAAGGAGGATCCGCCAGCACGGTGGCGAATTGTCGGTCGCCGACCCGCCTTAGAAGGTCTTGCGTTGCGGATAACATCGGTTTTGTCGCTCCGTCCAGTCGATAATCGGGCACGGCACGAACTTTTGCTGCACTGCAACAAAATAGTGTTGACATTCATTCGCCGGCGTATAAAATAGAATCATGTTGCAGCGCACCATTTTCTTTCCGGGCATCACTAGGGACAAGAAATTCGACGGAGCGCTCGTTGATTTGTTGTTAATCATAATTGGAGATCGCCATGAAAAAAGTAACCGAGCAGTTTGCCACCTCCCACAAAGCCAGCCTTGAGAACCTGGAAATTGTCGCCAACACCGCTTTTGCCGGTATCGAGCGCTTGGCATCGCTCAATCTGAACACCGCGCGTACGGCTATCGAAGATGGCTCCGCCACGATCAAGGCACTGCTCTCCGTTAAGGATGTGCCCGGCCTGGTTGCGCTGCAGCAGTCTCTGGCTCAACCGGCAGCAGAAAAGGCAATTGCCTACTCGCGTGGCGTCTATGAAGTCGTTAGCCAATCCGTGAACGAACTGGTGCACTTGTTTGAAGGCCATGCCTCGGAGCTGAACAAGAATGTCACCACTGCGATTGACACGGCGCTGAAAAACGCTCCAGCGGGTTCTGAAGTTGCGGTGACGGCGGTCAAATCGGCGATGTCGGCCGCCAATTCGGCCTTGGATCAAATGAACCGCGCGGCCAAGCAGGTCACCGAATTGGCCGAAGCCAATGTCGCTGCCGCTAACGCTGCAACGGTAGAACTGGTCAAGAAAGCGGCTTGATCGGGAGTTGTCCCGATTCTGACTGATTCGCACTGATTCGTCCAAAGTCGTCGACCAATCACGTCAGCCCGGCACTCTGGTGCCGGGTTTTTTCATTTTGAGCGCACCCATCGATTGTGCACGAAAAGAATTTGTTGCGAGAAAACGGGCCTTGCCTCTTGCTACAACGCTTTCACGGGCGCAAACTGCAGCGCATTTCACCCTAACATTTAGCGTAAGGACATTCCGATGAACGCAAGTCTTCTCACTTTTCTGAAAGCCAACGGAGAGCAACTGGACGCCGACATTGCTCTTGCGCTCAAGATTCCGCTGGCGCAATTGAAGCGCCAAGTAGCACAGCTTTCCGCATCGGGAGACGTTATCTGCTGTAACGTCACCCGTTATATCGAAGGAAAGAAAATCGAAGGGATCAGTTGCCGCCTTTCCTGCGACTTGCCCGCGCCCGCCCGTGGACGCAAACCCGGAGTGAAAAAAGACGCCAATACCGATCTGGATCTGGGTTAAGGCACAGGCGGCACCGGCGGTACCCGCGCTTGCCAAGCGTTCTGCGCAAAATTTCGCTGGCTACCGGTCGTATCCGGATCTGCCTAGCAGAAGTGATCCAGGCCGCAGCGCCAGCTCCCCTATCGCAACGTCGACCGTAATAGCGTGATAGAAAACCCGAAAGGCATTTTTGTCTCGACGTATCGTGGGCATCGTTTTTATCCATTGGCCCCGAGTATCGACGACGTAGACATTGAAGACATTGCCCATGGCCTGGCTTACCAGTGCCGCTTTAATGGGCAAACCTCGTCCTTTTACTCGGTAGCGCAGCACAGCGTACTGGTGGCAAGCATTGTGCCGGAACACTTGCGACTGCCTGCTCTCTTACACGATGCGGCCGAAGCCTACCTCGGCGACATCGTCAAGCCCTTAAAAATGCTTGTGCCCCAGTTTTCGCACATCGAAAAACAGGTCGCTGCGATTATTAGCGAATGCTTTGCTGTGCATGAGCTTGATCATCCCCTAATCAAGATCGCCGACCTGGTGTTACTGGCCACCGAGAAGCGTGATTTGATGCCCAATTCAGTAGAGCCTTGGGCGTCCATTGCCGGTGTTGCCCCGCTCAATGCCGCTATCGTTGCCCAAACGCCCGAACAGGCCAAGGCCGATTTTCTGGCCACTTGGGAAGCCTGGCGCAAGTGTTGAACGCTCCGCCAAGCGGAGCCGGTCTGCAGGATGGGTATTTTCCAGCCCTTAATACCGCGTTAATGATCCCTTAAAGTTCGTGTGGTTTACTGCTCCTACCGTCTGTAGGAAAGGGAATCCGCGATGTCCAATCGTTCCGTCCATTTTTTCGTGGTTTTCTGCGCCGTTTTCAGCATCGTTCTCTTGGCCTTGGCGCCAAGTTATCGCCCTGCGCCGTGGCGGTTGTTTGTCGGGCCGTTTTTTTCCATCCGCGCCGAATCTCCGCACGTTATTTACGTCGCAGACAACAGCGCATTCGCAGACAGCACCGCGCAAATTGATGTCGAGCCAACGTTTAACACTTAAGGTTCAGCGTTAGCCAGGTTTGCGCATCTAAAAAGTTGAAGAAAATCCAAGGAGGATTCGCCATGCACGCCACTACCGTTCCACTCCGAATTTTGTTATTTTTTGCCGCGCTCTTTGCTTTCGGCAGCGTATTTGCCGACAGCGACGACGAGAGCAATCAATCTCTACGCGTCAGCCCCAGCTCGGTCTCGATGAAGGTCGGCGACACAAGCAAAATCAAGGTATCGAAAGCCTCCGGCAGGGTATCGGTTGCCTCCGGTGACAAGAGTATGGTGAGTGCCACATACTCGAATAATGTGGTCACGCTGAAGGCGCTAAAGACCGGATCGACCCGCGTGAAAGTGAGCGACCGTTCCGTGAGCCTGAACGTCGGAGTGACCGTCAACGGCACCAGCACGTCGGGCCTGACGGTCTCGCCTTCGGCCCTCAATTTGACAGCCGGCGCGACGGGCAGCATCGCCGTTGCCAATGCATCGGGAACGGTCAGCGTCAAGTCTTCCGATAGCAGCGTCGCCACGGTGACCTACGCATCAGGAACGGTAACGGTCAAGGGACTAAAAACCGGAAGCGCCAGTATTGAGGTAAAGGACAGCAAAACCAGCAAGACGGTGGCGGTCACCGTTGGCAGCACATCGGGAACGGCGATGACCGCATCGCCGTCCTATCTCGCGATCAGTGTTGGCAGTTCGGGCAAAGTGACCGTTGCCAATGTCTCGGG
>CAXNNH010000240.1:0-3789 GCA_964203325.1 Burkholderiales bacterium
GATCCGGCTTTCGCCAGAGCACTGCTCGATGAAGCGGCCACCCTCTTTCTCAGCGACGAGCCCGACGCGGCACGTCTTATCCTGCGCGAACTCGTCAACGCGACCATCGGCTTTGAAAACCTGGCCGAGCTGACGCACAAACCCAGCAAGAGCTTGCACCGCATGCTGTCGCCTAAAGGTAATCCCAGCATGGATAACCTGGCGGCGATTTTTGGCGCCGTCAGAAATTGGCTCAAGGTGACCTTCGATGTGCGGGTGGTAGAGGCCACATGAGCGCGCCGGCACCGAAAGGCTATCAGCGCGAGGCGGTGGTCAACGCGCTGGAAATCTTCCGTTACGCCGAAAGCCAGTTGCGCCAGGCGGGCGATGACGCCAGCCGCGCTGCGGCGACGGGCTGAGAATTTGGTGGGATATTGACCCGTTTCAAGAGTCGGCTTGGAGCCTTCCCCTGTCGCAACTCGTACTTGCATTCGCAGGCACAAAATAATTCTTCTGCCCATTTCTCGTACAGAGTTGTCGAGTGCCTTTTGCCTGGCTACGCGCAGGCATGAAAAAGCCCGACAGGCGAGCCTGTCGGGCTGGGTTCGATCATTACCCGAAGGTAACTATCTTATTGCAGCAACGGCTCTCACCCCGGAAAGCTACAATGTCGCTATTCTATACGTGAGGGGTAGCATCATGCAAACAGAAAAATTCCCGTATTCACTGGGTCTGGACATTGGAATTGCTTCGGTAGGCTGGTGTGTTTTGGGCGTAGAGCGGATCATCGACTTGGGCGTGCGCGCCTTCGACAAGGCGGAAACCGCCAAGGAAGGCGATTCCCTGAACTTGGTACGCCGAACGGCACGTTTGATGCGTCGTCGCCTGCGCCGTCGGGCGTGGCGCTTAACAAAACTGGCGCGCGTGCTCAAGCGGCACCAGATGATTGCCGACAGCCAAATCTTCCAGCCAGAAAATCCATTTCCGCACTCACTCTGGTTATTGCGAAAGGAGGGGCTGGATCGCGCGCTGACGGCTGAAGAATGGGCGCGCGTGCTTTACCACCTGTGCAAACACCGTGGCTTTCACTGGGTCAGCCGTGCCGAAGAAAGAAAGGCGGATGACGACAAGGCCGGCGAGGGCGGCAAGGTCAAGCAAGGACTGGCCGGCACCCAGAAGTTGATGGCCGAAAAAGGCTACCGCAGCGCTGCAGAAATGGTGCTGTCCGAATTCCCCGAAGCGCAGCGCAACAAGGCCGGCGACTACGGCAAGTCACTCTCCCGCGTCATGCTCGGCGATGAGCTGGGGCTACTGTTCGAGCGACAGCGCGCATTCGGCAACCCGCACGCCAGCCCCCCACTGCAAAACGAGATTCTCGGCAATGGCGACCGCAAGAGCGGACTCTTCTGGGAACAGAAACCGGCATTAGCCGGTGCCAATCTGCTAAAAATGTTGGGCAAATGCACGTTCGAGAAAGCCGAATATCGTGCGCCGAAAGCCAGCTTTACCGCCGAACGTCACGTCTGGCTAACGCGACTCAATAACCTGCGCATTGTGGTGGCGGGCGGCACGCGCGCACTGAACGAGCAAGAACGACAAATCGCTTTACCGCTGCCCTACCGGCAAGTCGGCGAATTCACCTACAAACAACTGCGCGCCGCCCTGGTCAAAGCCGGACGGCTACCGGAAACATTCCGCTTTGCCGGGCTTTCCTACCCCAGCGCCGCACAAAAAGATAACGGCAAGGCCAAAGACCCGGAAAGCGCGACGCTGAACAAGCTGCCGGCCTGGCAGGACTTGCGTGCGGCCCTCAAAAAAGCCGGGCTGGAAACCGAGTGGGAAGGCATGGCCGGCGCGGCAATGGACGGGCAGGCACAACAGCTCGATAAGATCGCCTGGGTGTTGAGCGTGTTCAAGGACGATGAAGAAGTCAGCGCCGAACTGGGCAAGCTATCGTTGCCCAACGCCGAGAAAATGGTCGAAGCCCTGCTCGACCTGCGCTTCGACAAATTTCACGCCCTGTCGCTCAAAGCACTGCGCCAGATCGTTCCGCACATGGAAAGCGGGTTGCGCTACGACGAAGCCTGTGTACAGGCTGGTTATCACCACAGCCAGTTATATAAGCTCGGCAGCGGCGAGCACAAGTATCTGCCGCCTTTCTACAGCGGACGCGATAAGGATGGGCGCATGCTGTTCAGCGAGGAGGCGGACATCCCGCGCAACCCGGTCGTGCTGCGTGCGCTCAACCAGGCGCGCAAGGTGCTCAATGCCATCGTCCGCCAATACGGCGCACCGCAGGCTGTGCATATCGAGATGGCCCGCGATCTGTCCAAGCCTTTCGACGAGCGGAAAAAGATCGAAAAAGAACAGACCGAATACCGCGACAGGAACGAGCAGAACAAGGCATTGTTCGCCGAGCACTTCGGCCAGCGTCCGCAGGGCGTGGAATTCGAGAAATGGCGTCTGTACCGCGAACAGCAAGGCAAGTGCGCCTACTCGATCCAGCCGCTCGACATCAATCGCTTGCTGGAGCCGGGCTACGTCGAAATCGACCATGCCCTGCCCTATTCGCGCAGTTTTGACGACAGCAAAAACAACAAGGTGCTGGTGCTGGCCAAGGAGAATCGCGACAAGGGCAATCGCACGCCTTATGAATACCTGGGTGGAGCGGAGAACAGCGCGCACTGGCTGCGTTTTGTCGCCTTTGTCGAATCGACCAAAGCCTATCGACTGGCCAAGAGAAGCCGCCTGCTGCGCCAGGAATTCGGCGCCAGGGAAGCCGAAGAATTCAAAGAGCGCAACCTCAACGACACCCGCTATATTTGCCGCTTCTTCAAAAACTACGTCGAACAGCACCTCCAACTGGCCGAGAGCAGCGCGGCCAAACGCTGCGTCGTCGTCAGCGGCCAACTCACCTCGTTTCTGCGCGCGCGCTGGGGAGTGATTAAAGTGCGCGCCGACAACGACCGCCACCACGCACTCGACGCCGCCGTCGTCGCCGCCTGTAGCCACGGCATGGTCACGCGCTTATCCGACTACGCACGGCGCAAGGAGCTGGGAAAAGTGCGTGCCGGCTTTACCGACACCGAAACCGGCGAGATCGTCGATTCGGCGATGTTCCAGCAACTGCACGAGCATTTTCCCGAGCCGTGGCCGAACTTTCGCCACGAACTCGAAGCGCGCCTGAAAATAGACGATCCGACGCTGTTGCGCAGCGAAATGGAACGGTTGGGCAGTTACCCGGTGGAAGCGCTGGCGGCACTACGGCCCTTGTTCGTCTCGCGCGCGCCGCAACGGCGCAACAGCGGCGCCGCGCACAAGGACACCATCTACGCGCAACCGGAACGCCTGAAAGCGCAGGGCGGCGTCACGCAAAAGATGCCGCTGGCCAGCCTGTCGCTGAAAGACCTCGACCGGTTGATTGACCCGCAGCGCAATGAAAAGCTCTACGCCGCCCTCCGGGCCAGGCTGGAAGCGCACGGCGGCAAGGGCGACAAGGCTTTCCCGTCCAGCAACCCGCTGCGTAAACCCGACCGCGAAGGGAATCCAACCGGGCCGCTGGTGCGCTGCGTCACCCTGGTCATCGACAAACTGTCCGGCATCCCCGTGCGCGGCGGCATCGCCAAAAACGACAGCATGTTGCGGGTGGATGTGTTCAGCAAAGCGGGAAAATTTCATCTGGTGCCGGTGTATGTGCATCACCGCGTGGCCAGCATGCTGCCGGACCGGGCGATTATCCAAGGCAAGGATGAGGGGGAGTGGACGTCGATTGACGATAGTTTTGAGTGGCGCTTTTCATTGCATCCAAAT
>CAXNNH010000241.1:0-3784 GCA_964203325.1 Burkholderiales bacterium
GCTCTGCGTAGTAATACGAGCACCCTTGGCTGGGATCTGACGCCGCTGGAGAAAGACGGCAGGCTCTTCCTGTTTGAAGCCCGCATTGACCCGAGAGCAATCGTTACCGGTGAGTTCGGCATCCAGTCCTTCCTCGCCATCCTCGACCACAAGCTCAAGACAATGGGCGCCAAGCGCGTGACCATCGACGCGATAGACGTGTTGATGCGTCTGATCAACGATGACCGCCGTGAACAGGGCGAACTGCTGGCGCTGCATCAGTGGCTATCGGATCGTGAGGTTACCGCGATATTGACGGTCAAGACCCAGCGTGACTCCGATAACTCGCGACACTACGAATTCCTCGACTACATGGCCGATTGTGTCATTCAGATCGACAACCGTATGCTCGGCCAGTTGAGTACGCGTCGGTTGCGGATCCTAAAATATCGTGGATCCGGGTTCGGCTCCAATGAATACCCGTTTGTGATCGACCCACCGGGCATCACGCTGTTGCCGATTTCGGACGTCGGGCTGTCCCACCAGGCACTGGGGGACCGAGTTCCGACCGGCTTGGCAGGACTCGATGATGCCATCGGCGGCGGCTTCCGGCGCACGTCAAGCATTCTGATCACGGGCAGCACCGGCACCGGCAAGACAACCCTGTGCAGCATCTTCGTGGAGTCTGCCTGCGCGCGCGGCGAAAAACTCTTGTGCCTCAATTTTGAGGAGTCGGAGGCAGCACTGGTGTCTGCGATGCTTAGCTCCGGCACTGATTTGAGACCAGCGATTGCCAATGGCACGCTACGCCTGTTGACTTCCATGCCGGAAGCGATGGGCGCTGAGCAACACTTGGTGCGTGTCTTCGGTGCTATCAAGCAGATGCAGCCGAGTTGCGTGGTGCTTGAATCGGCCTCCGCCTGCAAGCGCATGGGTACTGAGCAGGCCGCCTTCGAATACTTGATGCGCATAATCAATACCTGCAAGGAAATGGGCATCACCATTGTCATCAGCAACCAGACCGTCGGTCTCGCCAATTTGGACGAAATCAGCGGTATCGGTATCTCATCTCTCATCGACACGGTCATTCAGCTTCGCCTCGTCGATGACAAGGGCGTCTTGCACCGCAGATTGCAGGTGGTGAAGTCACGCGGTACTAGGCATTCACATCGCTCCCACGAGTTTTTGATTACCGATCGTGGAATTGTCCTCCTGAAGGAGGATGCCTGACATGATCTCGAATGAATACAGTTTCCGGCTGTTTGTCGCCGGTGACGAACCGAATTCGCGCATCGCCGAGAAGAACCTGCGCGCGCTATGCCTTGCGTACCTGGAAAACCGCCACTGCATTGAAGTGGTTGATGTATTGCGTGATTTTGAAGCAGCGCTGCAAGCTCAGATCATGGTGGTGCCTGCTGTGGTGATGCTGGCACCACGTCAGGTTACCCTGTTTGGCGCACTAACCGACGAGTCGATAGTACTTTCAGCGCTCGGCCTCAAAGGAGTAGATCATCAAGCCTGAAGCGCAACCCGATGATTTAAGAGTCCGCCTCGAAAGGGCAGAAGGCATTTTGCGTGCATTGGAACATGGGGAGTCTGATGCCGTATTGAGCAAGGACGGCGCCAAATTGTTGCATCCAGCGGATTTGATTGAAAGGGAGCGACAACTCAAACAGGCCCTCGAAGAACTCGTGGCCGCCCGCGCCCTTGAACTGATAACCGCCAGAGAAGCAAAGGCGGCCGCAGAATCCGCCAATGTAGCCAAATCAGATTTTCTATCCAGCATGAGCCACGAACTGCGCTCGCCGCTCAATGCGATCCTCGGATTCGCCCAGTTGTTGGAAGCGGGGCAACCATCTCCAACGGAAACACAGACTGAACGGATACATCAGATTCTCAAAGCGGGGTGGTATCTCCTGAATCTTATTAACGAAATTCTCGATTTATCGGCGGTTGAGTCCAACAAATTGTCGCTGTCACAAGAACCGGTCTTGCTCATCGGCGTCATGCGTGAATGCCAAGCCATGGTCGAATCTCAGGCGCAAGATAGCAGCATACATCTACACTTTCACCCCTTCGACACCGCGTGGCTTGTCAATGCTGATCGAACCCGGCTAATTCAGGTTCTGACCAACTTGCTTTCCAATGCGATCAAATACAACAGTGAGCAGGGAACAGTCAAAGTGGAGTGTGCTGAAAGTGCCCCAGGACGCTTACGTATCAGTGTCAAAGATAGCGGCGTGGGATTGCCCCATGAGAAGTTGTTGCAGTTGTTTCAGCCGTTCAATCGTCTCGGGCAAGAGCTTGGCACTAAGCAAGGGACAGGCCTCGGTCTGGTGGTAACCAAACGACTGGTCGAACTGATGGGGGGGTGCATTGGCGTGGAAAGCACTGTCGGTGTGGGCAGCGAGTTCTGGTTCGAACTGCCCCGCATTGTTGCCACCCAAGCTCCCGCTGAAAATGCAATGCCTGAGCGGTTTACTCCACAAGTTCAGCCGGATGCAGCGCGGCACATCCTGCTCTACGTGGAAGATGATCCGGCCAATGTGATGCTGGTTGAGCAAATACTTGAAGATCACTCGCATGTACGCATGTTGAGTGCGCGCGATGCCAATCTCGGCATAGCCATTGCGCGTGCCCATCTCCCGGATGTCATCCTGATGGACATCAATTTACCCGGTATCACTGGAATCGACGCAATGAATATCCTGCACAAGGACCCGGCTACGACGCGCATTCCCATCATCGCCCTTAGTGCCAATGCTATGCGCAGCGATATTGATAAGGGAATGGACGCCGGATTCTTCCGTTATCTGACAAAGCCCATCAGGATCGCTGAATTTCTGACTGTTCTGAACGATGCGCTGGAATTTGCAAAAACCGAATCACCCTCATAGAGACGGACAACGAGGTCGCAGTGACTGCTTAGCGAACGGATGCCGTAACACGATTATGGCCGACATGGCTGACCGGTTTTGGCACGCTGCTGCTGCAGGCCTAAGAAATCTGAGCGTCCGTTGAAAGTCTAAAGCAGCCAACCCTGTTTCCAACCGCACCTGCTAATCATGACCTTGGGCCACACACCCAGTGCCCAAGCAGCGTCAAACGCACCCCGCTCGGTTTTCAGTCGGCACGAAATTCAGTACAGGGTTGTTTTAGTTGAAATGTTCTGAACCGTCGATAATCTATCGAGAATTAAAGTTCGGAATAAGTTCGGTTTCAGCCCGACAACTCAATGTCCCGCCGAAAAAGTCTTCAAATTCTGCAACTTAAAAAGCATAAATTTCGGGGTGTATCCTTCTGTTAATCCGTAGGTCCCTGGTTCGAGCCCAGGTCGGGGAGCCAAGAGTTTCAAGCATCTAGCCCAACTCACAAGGTTGGGCTTTTTGCTTTCTGGCCCTCTTGTCGACATTGTGTAGGCTCTTTTCTTCAACGCTTGCCCCTTTCTTTACGCCATTACACCCACCTCTTCTCCAACGTTCTCCTGAAATTGCAGTAGGCGATGGCAAGTCGGGGAGTATAGCGGGTTGAAGTCAGATTTTGGTTCGCCGTAACGGAACTGCCCTGATCCTTTTTTGAACTACACATTTCCGGTGAGAAGATAAAATCCAGGCAAGAATATTCAGATAATGACCATGTGACTATGAACCTACCTAACACACCCTCTGTCCCCGTCGCTGATCCACGCGCCCTTCTCAAGTCTTTGCAGGAGAGCTTCCCTGTCTTTCGTGAATTCAAGCCCCTGGCGATTGGAATCGATAAGCAGCTCAGAGCAAAGCTACCCGAGCTTGACCGGAAGGCTTTG
>CAXNNH010000242.1:0-3779 GCA_964203325.1 Burkholderiales bacterium
TGAAGAAGCTGGCGCCCGACCGCTTTGAAGACATCATCGCCGTGCTCGCCCTGTATCGGCCAGGCCCACTCGGTTCGGGCATGGTCGACGACTTCATCCTGCGTAAAAAAGGGCTGCAGAAGATCGACTACTTCCACACCGACCTCACCGCCTGCCTGTCGCCGACCTACGGCGTCATCGTGTACCAGGAACAGGTGATGCAGATCTCGCAGATCATCGGCGGCTACACGCTGGGCGGTGCCGACATGCTGCGCCGGGCGATGGGCAAGAAAAAGCCCGAAGAAATGGCCAAGCACCGGGAAACCATTGCCGCAGGGGCCAAGCTAAAGGGCTACGATCCCGCGCTGGCCGAACAGCTTTTCGACTTGATGACCAAGTTTGCCGAATACGGCTTCAACAAGTCGCACACCGCCGCTTACGCCGTTGTCACCTATCACACCGCCTGGCTTAAAGCGCATCACTGCGCTGCCTTCATGGCCGCCACCCTGTCGTCGGACATGGATAACACCGATTCGGTGAAAATCTTCTACGACGATGCGCTGCTCAACAAGCTGAAGGTACTCGGCCCGGACGTTAATGCCTCGGAATACCGTTTCACGCCGGTGGATCGCCGTACCATTCGCTACGGGCTGGGTGCGGTCAAGGGGACCGGCGAACAGGCGGTTAACGTTATCCTCAAGGCACGCGAAGTCGGTGGCCCGTTCAAGGATTTATTCGATTTTTGCCGCCGCTCCGACAAGCGCATGGTTAACCGACGTACCGTTGAAGCCTTGGTGCGCGCCGGAGCCTTCGACGCGCTGGACTCACACCGTGCCCGCCTGCTCGCTTCGGTCGGCGTCGCTATGGAAGCGGCCGAGCAGGCTGAACGCAATGCCAGGCAAGTCAGCTTGTTCGACGTTTTTTCCGATGATGCGCAGAGTAACGAGCACGGCCCGCAGTATGTCGACGCCGCGCAGTGGTCGGAAAGGCAAAAGCTGACCGAGGAGAAGCTGGCGTTGGGCTTCTTCTTTTCCGGGCATCCCTTCCACAGCTTCAAGGCCGAAGTCGCGCGCTTCGCCCGTCGGCCACTCGCCTCGCTAGAAGCGCAAAAAGAGCCACAGTTTCTTGCCGGCCTGGTCGTCGGCGTGCGCACCAAAATTACCTCGCGCGGGAAAATGGCTTTTGTGCACATCGACGATGGAACAACTTCGCTCGAAGTTTCGGTGTTCAATGAACTTTTCGAAGCCGATCGTGCCAAGATCAAGGACGACGAGGTGCTAATTATTGAAGGCAAAGTGCAGCGCGATGACTTTGCCGGCGAAGGCAAAGTACGTGTCGTTGCCGAACGTCTACTGACGCTGGGCGAAGCGCGCGGCCGTTTTGCCAAACAGTTGCGTCTCTCGCTGAACGAGCAGGCCAGTGTTTCCAATACGCCGGGATCCGCACAAAAGCTGCGCAAGTTGCTCGCCCCCTACCTACCGGGCAACTGCCCGGTGCGTTTGTTTTACCGCAACAGCGAAGCCTCCTGCGAGCTAGTGCTCGGTGATAGCAACCGTGTTCGTCTGGAGGATGAATTGCTTAACGCGCTCGGCCAATGGCTTGGTAAAGACAACGTCAACATCGAGTACAACTGAAACCTGAGCGCGGAAGCCTTAAGGAGGCGCTGATTAATGGTCATTTCGAGTGAAGCGAGAAATCTAAATTGTTAATTTTAAAGATTCCTTGCTACGTTCGGAATGACAAAAGTAAATAAATCAACGTTTCGTTAAAATAGCCCTTTACCCACCAAGGAGAAATCCATGAATCGTCCTGCGAACTTACGCGCGCTGCCCGGAGCCGCGCTTTTTTTCATCGCCACCGCTCTTCTGACGGCCTGCACCAACCCAATCAACCTGGAAAACTATAACAAACTGCAGCTTGGCCAAAGCGTGGACGAGGTGAATAAAATCGTCGGCGCACCGGCGCGTTGCGACGAGGTGCTAGGGGTACGCAATTGTGTGTGGGGCGACGAACAGCGCGGATTCAGTGTCAATTTTGTCGCTGGAAAAGTGATTCTGCTGTCGGCTAAAGGGCTTAAATAGCCGATGCCGCTCGCTTTTCCGATAGATCAGGCGCTGCTCGACACCCTCAGTCAGGAAGCAAAGCTCAGCCCGCGCCGGCGCAAAAATCGCAATTTCCACTCGCACGATACCGACCTGGCTCACCGCTTGCTCAACGCCATCGAGCCAGGTTCGTACGTCGCGCCGCACCGGCATATCGATGCCAGCAAAGATGAGACGATGCTGATCGTGCGCGGCCAGTTGGGCGTCGTATTGTTCGACGAAACCGGTCTGATTGCACAAACGGCCGTGCTGGCGACAGGCGGTGCCTGCTGTGGCATCGATATTCCGCATGGCACCTACCACAGCGTAGTGGCCTGCCAGCCGGGAACCATCTTCTTTGAAGCCAAAGCAGGCCCTTATCTAGCACTGACAGAAGTCGAGCGCGCGCCTTGGGCACCGACCGAGGGCGACGCAGCAGCCGTCATCTACGCGCAGCGCCTGGCCGAGCTTTTCAACATGACTGACTACTAGACCTCACCCTCCGCCAGTTGTCTAAGCTGATCGGTCACGGAGCGCAGCTTTTCGCCAATGGAGGAGTCGACGTCGCGCAGGTTGTTGATGCGCATATTGGTGCGCTGTGCCATTTCGGAGAGGGCGGTTTCCTGTTCGTCCGACAAGCCGAGTTGCACGAAAGCGTGTACCAAATCCTCCAGGTAGTGTCGATCAATCTCGGTTGACTGCAAGCGGATGCGTGCCTGATTGCGCCCAATTTCCTCCAGCGCTTCCGTGAGGACGGCGACGGCCTGACCAATACCGCGCGCCTGCGCCAGTTGCCGCTGCTCGGTTTCCATCGCATTCAATCGCGCATCGGCCCCTTCGGTCAGTACCGCCAGATGGTCGCGCAACCGGCCAACGCGCTCTGGATCGGCGAGCGGCAGGGCCAGTACCAACAAGGTGGCGCAGGGATAATTGATTGCCAGGCGGTCGCGGAACTGGAAAATACGATCCATGCTGGCCGTATGCTCAAGAATCGAGATTTCGAGCGGTGAGCAGTCGCCTTTACTCGAATAAGAGCGCTTGCCGCTAGCCAGGCGTAGTTGCAGCAGACAAGGCAGATCGTATTCGCGCATGGCATCGAGTGTGGCTTGCGCCAAGTGGTCCGGGTCGCCACAAGCGAAGGAGGCGCGCAGATAATGCAACACCACGCCCATTTCACCCATCGATGACATGGCCGTAAAGGCGGTTTGTTCCGCACAGCGCGATTGCTGCGACAAGTTGCTACGCAAGGCCAGGAAGTTTTCTGCGACGCGCACTTTCTGCGTCAACTCTTCGGCGGCATAGGGTTTTTGCACAAAATCGCTACCCCCCGCCTCGTAGGCCGCCAAGCGCGTATCCAGATCGTCGTGGGCCGAGATGAACATCACCAGCACTTGGTCGTGGCCGGCTTGACGCAAGGCGCGGCAAACGTCAATGCCGTTCATACCCGGCATCTCAATGTCGAGCAAGATTAGGTCCGGCTTCTCCTCCATCGCCGCGAGCAAACTGGCACCGTCGGAAAATTCCCGCACCATGTAGTGTGGCTTGTTGAGCTGGTCGACCACAATCAGCCGGGCGACCGGATCGTCGTCTACGACAAAAATTTTCATTTGTTGCTCTCTAAAGTACGTTATTAATGTTTCGGGTTAAAGCGCACCGTTATGCCGAGCAGCAGGTCAGTGTTGACCGGAAAAACATTGGCCCTGTTCGGATCGTCTTGGA
>CAXNNH010000243.1:0-3759 GCA_964203325.1 Burkholderiales bacterium
AAACCGGTCGCCGCGTTCAACAACGAAGCCGCGTTAATTTTGGCCTTGGCCGAACGGGGGGTGCGCGCTTATCCCCGGACAAGCTCGGCACGCAACCTGCCGCGCGCGCTAAAACGCGAACAACGCCCGGAAATGGCCGATATGAGCGCTTTGTCGCGTAACCCGATTCAAGCCACGGTTTGACCGTGCGGTCAGCGACCTGCCCTGAGAGCCACGCGCCATGAAATGCAGCACTTTACCCAGGAGAACGAAGCCATGTTTGCCGTAGAAATTGACGCCACCATAGACCCCGCAGGCAATATTCATTTGCCGGAACGCTATCGGCCGCTTTATGGCAAAGCGGCACGTTTGGTGGTGCTGCTGCCGGAGGAGGATAGCGCGGCATCAACTGTGACACGCCTTTCAGAAAAATCGCTAGAAAAAGTCTGGAACAATCAGGACGATGAAGTCTATGACCCGCTATAGCTTTGGCGACGTGGTGCTGGTGCCGTTTCCGTTCAGCGATTTGACGCAGCATAAAAAACGACCGGCGGTTATTGTCAGCCCGCGCGCTTACCAACAAACGCGCCCGGATTGTATTTTGCTGGCGATAACCGGCCAGATTCGCTCCCCGCTCGGCTATGGCGAAGCTCTTGTCCGAGCGTGGCGGGAGGCGGGGTTGTTGAAGCCCTCGCTATTCAAGCCGCTGCTCTTTACTTTTGAACAGTCCGGCATTCTCCGAAAACTGGGTTCGCTGACGGAAAGCGATCAGGCGACACTGCACCGCATCCTCCAGCAGATCATTGAACAGGAGGCTCAAGCATGAACGCCGCCACAGCACTTCCGGCGGGGTACAAGCAGGGCATGATGCAGGAACTGCTGACCGGCAGGATACGCCTCGTATGACCCTGCCCGCCGAGAGTTTCGGCACCCGGAAATTCCGCACCCATGCCCGGAGAAGCGCATGGATAAACGATCTACAGAGTGGGTAGCTGGAGAATGGCGTTAACAGGGCTTCTCCGGGCAGGTGTCTTGTAGATCGAGCATTGGCGCGGCTTGCCGCCAGGCTCGTGCCAAAAACAGCGAGCGCGTGGCGCGATGCCAAGTCCGCAGCGACAAAAATACGCGCCAAGGGTGGCGTAAGTCGCAATGATCGTTAGAATATGGCCTCTTTTCCAAGGACAGTTTTCTCCCGCCCAATGATTGGCATTCTTTTGATAACTCATGGCACGTTCGGCGAAAGCCTGGTGCAAAACGCTTGCCATGTTCTGAACAAACGTCCACCGCTCATCGCGCAGTTGGGCGTTGCCGCACAGGACGACCCATTGGATATTTTGCCGCTGGCCAAACTGCTGCTCGGCGAGGTGAATGGTGGCAAAGGAGTGCTGGTGATGACCGACATCTTTGGCGCAACGCCGGCCAATCTGGCGCTCAAACTGCTGCAACCTGGCCATATCGAAGGCGTCGCCGGCGCCAGCTTGCCGATGCTGCTGCGTGCGCTGACCTATCGCGAGAAAGGTATGGAAATCATGATGCAAAAAGCCATCAGCGGCGCGCGCGACGGTGTAATGAGCATGCTGAGTGCCTGAACCCTAGACTGAAGAAGAAAGAGGATTTTCCATGGCACGAACCGAAACCGAAATTATCAACCGACTGGGCCTGCATGCCCGCGCTTCGGCCAAGCTCACGCAACTGGCGGGCAGCTACAAGAGCGAGGTTTGGCTGGAAAAGGGGACGCGGCGTATTAACGCTAAAAGCATCATGGGCGTCATGATGCTGGCGGCCGGAAAGGGGTCGATTGTGGTGGTCGAAACCTGTGGCGACGACGAGCAAGTCGCCATGGAAGCCATTCTCAGGCTGATCGCCGACAAATTTGGCGAGGGCGAATGATAGTGAGCGTGGCATGAGTTTCATCCTGCACGGACTTCCCGTTTCGGCCGGCATCGCCATCGGTCAGGCGCACCTCATGTCGCACGCGACATTGGAGGTTTCGCATCTGGTGATTTCGCCGCGCATGGTGGATAAGGAGGTGGCTCGTTTTGAAGCGGCGTTGCAGCGCGTCCGTGGCGAATTCGAGACGATGAAAAAGGGTAAGGAGAACGCTCCGGCGGAGATCGGCGCCTTTATCGATTTGCACTCGATGATCCTTTCCGATACCGAACTGTCCGAAGTGCCCAAGCAGTTGATTCGCGAACGGCGCTGTAACGCCGAGTGGGCGCTGGTGCAACAGATGGAAATTCTCGTCGAACAGTTCGAACAGATCGAAGACCCCTATTTGCGCGAGCGCAGTTACGACGTGCGCCAGGTGGTCGAGCGCGTAGTGCGCGAACTGGTCGGCCAGCCCGGTCACGCCATGCTCAAGGCGGCCAAGGGCGTCAAGGAAGAAAACCTGATCGTCGTCGCACACGATCTGGCGCCGTCCGATGTCATCGCCTTCAAGGAACACCGTTTCGCCTCCTTCGTCACCGATGTCGGCGGCGCCACTTCGCACACGGCGATCATCGCGCGCAGCCTGGGTATTCCTGCGGTCGTTGGCCTGCACAACGCCCGTCAATTGATCCGGGACAAGGAAACGATCATTGTCGATGGCACGCGCGGTGTGCTGATCGTCAACCCGGACCGCCGCGTTCTGGAGGAATACCAACTCCGCAAGACGCAGATCGAGCTGGAACGCTCGAAACTGCAGCGCCTCAAGGCCGGCAAAACGACGACGCTGGACGGGGTCGATATCGATCTGCATGCCAATATCGAACTGCCGGGCGACGTGGCGGCGGCATTGGACGGCGGCGCCGAAGGCGTCGGCCTGTTCCGTACCGAGTTTCTGTTTCTCGGTCGGGGCGACATGCCGACCGAGGATGAGCAATTCGAGGCCTATCGCAAGGTGGTCAAAGGCATGGACGGGCGGCCCGTCACCATCCGTACCTTCGATTTGGGGGCCGACAAGAGCTTGCACCCCGACGAGGTTTCCAGCGATCGTGTGCACACCAATCCGGCGCTCGGCCTGCGTGCGATTCGTCTGTCGCTGGCTGAACCGCGCATGTTTCAAACGCAGTTGCGCGCCATTTTGCGCGCATCGAAACACGGCAAGATCAAGCTATTGATCCCGATGCTGTCACACGCGCACGAGATCGATCAAACGCTGGCCGCCATCGAGCAGGCCAAGTCGAGCCTGCGCGGACAGAAAATTGGTTTCGACGAAGCGATTCATGTTGGCGGTATGATCGAGATCCCGGCGGCGGCCTTGGCCATTGGCCTTTTCCTCCGCCGTTTGAATTTTCTCTCCATCGGTACCAACGACTTGATCCAATACACGCTGGCCATCGACCGCAGCGATGAGGAAGTGGCGCATCTCTACGATCCGCTGCACCCGGCGGTGCTGATGTTGCTGGCGCACACGATTACCAGTGCCGAAAAGATGAATATCCCGATCTCGGTGTGCGGCGAACTGGCCGGCGATCCGACGCTAACACGCCTGTTACTCGGCATGGGGCTGCGCCAGTTTTCGATGCACCCACGCCAGATTCTCGAAGTCAAACAGCGGGTCATGCAGAGCGATTTTTCCGAGCTGGCGCCGATTGTCCGCCGCATGTTGCGCCTCGAAGAACCCGCCCGCATTCGCGAGCAACTGGAGAAGCTGAACGCTTGATTAGCCCCACCTTCTATAAACTCCGTCATTCCGGACTGGACCCGGAATCCAGTGGTTTTTTCTGGATTCTCGCCGACACGGCAATGACGTGCTTATTCCCTGTTTTTACGTTGACTGACTACTCGCCATAACCC
>CAXNNH010000244.1:0-3755 GCA_964203325.1 Burkholderiales bacterium
CGATGACGCCAACAATCAGCCAACGCTGAAAGCTTGACGCCCAGTTTAGTCGGGCTTTATGCGGTAACAAGGAGCACCCCTGTGTGGATGAGTCTGGATGGTTTTGAATGGGTTGGGATCGAATGTTGGCCTTCACCGGCGAATAACGCCCCGGCGACTCCGGCGAGAATTATCCCCTTTCCCGGATGACTGGCAAGCCGTAGCTGTTGGGTGCCGAGGATGCGGCACCCAACGTAGCATTTCAATTGGCTAGGGAAGCGCTGATTTATTTGGATTTTTCATCCCGAACGTAGTGAGGAATCTTTAAAATAAACAACTTAGATTTCTCGCTTCACTCGAAATGACAATTAATCAGCGCCTTCCTAGCAGATCCGCTAATGCAGCAACGAGACGATCGGCATCGCGCTGGCGGGCGCAATGCCGCGCTGGTCTTCCTGCAAAACAAACCCTACGGTGACAAACCTTGCGTAAGCACCGTTAATCGAACTTCCCCTGATCCAGTTTTACCGCCAACGCCGCGCTGGCCTGCTCAAAGCCGACGATGCGTTTCCCCTTGTGTTCCTTAAGGAAGTCTTCGGCATCTGCCCGCGTTGCCAAGGGGACAAACTCGTGCCCCATCGGGCCAAGCACGTCGGAGCCGACGACAAACAGCGCCTGGCGTGCATTGATCTTGCTCAATCCGTAAAACTCGGTGACCCAAATACCGGCGATATCCGCAGCCTTATGGTCGGGTGCGTATTTACCAAGATCGCCCAAATATTTAAACAGATCCTTGGCTCCGTCGAAAAAATGGGCGTGACCGTCCTTGTACTGCACCAGCGCGATCCAGTTCGGATACTTGGCGACCAGCATCCCGCAGACAGGGCACAGATCCTTGTTGCCCGGCTTTGGAAGCTTATCTGGTGCAGCGGCGAGCAAGCCCGGCCAGCTCGCGGCCAGTATGCTCGCCGCGCCTAGAAAGTGGCGACGCAGCATTTCAGCCCTTCTGTTGTTGCATCGCCGCGCGTTTACGGCGTTCTTCGCGGTTTTTGCGCACCATGGCAACGTCCTGTGCCATGTCGGTATAAGCCGCCAGCAAAGCCTTGTCGAAGTTACCGAGTTCGCCGCCGCCATTGGCCGCCATCGCCGCTTTGGCCGCCTCCTCGCTGCCGAAAGCAACCTTGCTACGCTTAGTCATCACCCCCTTGATCTGGCTACCGATCAGGAAAGTGGCCTTATCGACGTCGACCAGCGGTTTGATCTCGGCGGGTGCAGCGTTGTCGCCAACCCAGATGGCTTTCGGCTCACGGTCGATGTTAACCGCCAGGCTAATCGAGGCGCAGTGCAGCGAGCAAACGCCGTCCGGCAGATCGTCGCTATACTGGATCAACATGCGCGAGTGGTGAAACATCTTGCGATCCATGCCACAGTAGGGGCATTTGGCGTATTTTTCGATGTCGTTTTCCTGTGGCTTGGCGTCGGCCGCTTTTTTCGGAATGAATTGCGCCGGCGTGCCGTCGGTAGCGCAGGCTTGTTGCGCCTGTGCCGACGTTGCGGCCAGGCCGGTGGCAGCCAGGGACAGTTTGAGCAAATCGCGGCGGTTCATAGTCAAGCTCCTTTTAGGTCGAAAACAGACAGGCCAAAATATTAGTCGATTCCGATGCGGGCAGCCTGCGGCATATTGTCGCAGGAAGGATTGGGCGACATCCATGTCTAGCCGTAGGCACAAAGATCAGTTCGACAACGTCGCTGTATTCGATGAAGCGCTTGCGTTCGAGCAGACGGAAGCGGCAGAGTACGCAACTGCGTGGCGTATTCCTTGGCGGCGAGGTTCGGCAACAGAAGAAGAGCGGCAGCAATGAAAAAAAACGGCGCAGGCTGAAAACACCTGCGCCGTTTATCCAACTACTTGTTTCAGTAGCCTATATTAAACCCAGCTACATCAATCCGAATCGTATCGCGCCCCAACGCCAACGCCGTGTAGCGTGCAAACTGGGTCGCCCACGCCTTGCCTTCGACGAAGCGCTGTTCTCCGCCATAGCGAGCAACGTTAAGAATCTTGTCGATAATCAGAACCTTGCCCATCGGATTGGTCGGCTCGCATTCAAGATCGGTAAATTCCTTATCAAACCAGCGGCGCGCCTCTTCGGCCGACCCCCCGGTCAGATCGGCAATAGAGAATTTGTAGTCATAGTCCTTCTCCTTGCCAAACGAAACGATTACGGTGTAGATCATTTGCCTCCTCCACGAGTTACCAAGTTACCAAGGGTTACAATTCCAGATCGTATTCTATTCGTAAATCTCATCAATGCCGCAAATCACGAGTTCTCGCAGCGAATTTATTACCGGGGTACGTGCTTTTACCCCCATGCTCATGAGCATCTTTCCCTTCGGTATGGTTTGCGGTGCCGCCGCTGTTTCGGCTGGTTTGACGCCTTGGCAGGCTTGTGCGATGAGCTGGATAATTTTTGCCGGATCGGCACAAATTGCTGCGACGCAACTTCTTGCCAGTGGAGCGCCATTGCTCGTTATTATCGCTACCGCAGCGGTAGTTAATTTACGTTTCATGATGTACAGCGCTTCGCTTGCACCGCATTTCCGCCTGATTGGGAAACGCTGGCAAGCATTCCTCGCCTATCTTCTGACGGACCAGGCTTACGCACTGAGCATTGTTCATGGCCTGGAGCGAGGGGATAACGAAGAAAATTTGCACTGGTTCTATTTTGGCCTAGCCGGATCGACTTGGGTGTGCTGGCAACTGGCGACGATTACCGGCGTCCTGCTGGGTAGTCTGGTGCCCGCTAGCTGGTCCCTTGATTTTATCGTTCCGCTTACGTTTATCGCGATGGTGGTGCCGTTGCTATCCGACCGCGCCATGCTGATAGCAGCGATTTCGGCTGGCTTGGCATCGATACTTCTTGTTTTGCCACTCAAACTCAATCTGATCGGCGCCGCGATGATCGGCATTGCCGCAGGCATGGTGGTCGAACAAAGAAAGAAAATGGCATGAGTCCGAGCGCTATTGTCGATCCTGACGCACTCTTGATCTGGGCCATGATGATCGGTATCGGTGTCGTCACTTTTCTTATTCGCTTTGTCCCCATCGCACTGCTCTCCCGTTTGAGACTTTCCGAGTGGCTGAAACGAGCGCTGCGTTTTGTGCCACCTGCCGTGATGATGGCGATCATTGTCCCTTCGTTGTTTTTTGCCAGCAGCGCGCTTACCATTAACCCCGATCTTCCTCGTCTGATGGCGGCTGCGTTTGCGACGCTGATTGCCTGGAAAACGCGCAGTACTCTGCTGACGGTCGTATTGGGCATGTGTGCCCTGTGGGGGCTGCAGGTTTTTTTGCGCTAATCTGCCCTGGCCGATACAGGCTATTTAACATCAAGGACAAATCCCAAGGAGAATCCCGATCATGCCGATTGACGAAGAAACTGCCGATACGCGCCTGGCCCTGCGCGAAATAGAACTCGAACATCGAGATCTTGATCTGGTCATCGAACATCTAACGCTTAATCCACCGCCGGATGAACTGTTGGTTCGCCGCCTGAAAAAACGCAAGCTTCTTCTCAAGGAGCGCATCAACCAGTTCGAACGATTGTTGGATCCGGATGTCCCCGCTTAATCGCTCTGCCTAAGGGAGCTGGGAATGGCCGAAATACCCTTTATTCTCTGGGCCGTAGGGTGGATAAGCGCAGCGCATCCACCCTACAACGTAATGGGGGCATTTGTATTTTCCGACTCCCTAAACTGAAGAACGCTGAAAAATGAAG
>CAXNNH010000245.1:0-3751 GCA_964203325.1 Burkholderiales bacterium
TGGCCGATGAGTATTTCGAGAGCATTATTCTTGAGCGTTGGAAACATCCGCACATCGTCCGGTCAAGGATCGAGAACAACATTAAGCCCGCTATCGGCAAGATGAAAGCTGAGGATGTTCGACCGCTGGCTGACCCGCGAGGAGATTACCCGGCTATTTCAGGCGATGCGCGACAAGACCGGTACTTTCACCATCGAAAACGTCCACGCAGTACGCTTGCTGCTGTTGCTGGCCGTCCGCAAAGAGGAGCTGATCGCGGCGCAGTGGGAAGCGTTTGATTTGGATAGGGCCGTCTGGCATCTGTCAGAAGATCGCGCCAAGACCAGCGTATCTATCGACATTCCTTTACCGGCGGTGGCCGTGGAAACCTTGCGCGAACTTCACCGGCTGGCGAGGGGAAGCTCCTACGTTTTCCCGGCAAGGAAGATGCAAAGCCGGATGGTGCCGCACATTGATATGAACACCCTGAATGCGGCGCTGGCGAAGCACATCAAGCCGCTGATGGCTGTGCCTCACTTCGTCATTCACGACTTCCGGCGCACAGCACGAACGCACTTGGCCGCTTTGGGTGTTGATCCGCACGTTGCCGAGCGTTGCCTGAATCACAAGTTGAAGGGCGTTGAGGGCATTTACAACCGTCACGACTATTTCGACGAGCGGAAAAAGGCGTTGAACGAATGGGCGCAGCTTCTTATAGCTTTGGAAGAGGGGCGGGTAGACTATAACGTTGTGCCGCTGGTCAAGAAGAGGAGTGGGAAATGAAAGCAAGTTATGAAGCGGATGTAGTGGTATGGGCGAACGAGCAGGCCGAGCTTATCCGTGCTGGACGCTTTGACCTGCTCGACCTGGAGCACATTGCAGAGGAGATCGAGGACGTGGGTAAGAGCGAACAGCGCGAACTGGCGAGCCGCATGGCGGTATTAATGTCCCATCTGCTGAAGTGGCAATACCAACCAGACCGCAGGGGGGCTAGCTGGCGCGCCACGATTCGGACGCAGCGAAATCTAATCTCGAAACGACGTGACTGTTCAGCCCGTTGCCGGCAGAGGGACTTGCCCCTGGAAAGTAAGGCGAAGAGCGTCGAGGAGATTGTGCCCCTGCTTGCGGAGGGTATCGAGGTAAGAGCGGATGATGGCGAAGTGGTTGGCCCCTTCGAGTGTGCGAAAGCATCCCGAGATTTTCTGCTTTACTTTCGGCATTCGGATAGCGCGTTCGCCTAGATTGTTGGTGAAGGGAACGGACAGGTCAGAGACAAAACGCAGGACTTCATCGGCGTGCTCACGCAATCGGCGTAAGAGGTTGAAGGCGGACGTCTGTTTGACGCGGCCACGCTGGAGGGCGTTTCTGGGGGCTTCTGGATTGAGCGCTTCGCCCTCGCGCAGAATGGCTTGGTAGTCCGCCAGAATAAGCGCGATGTGTTCCGGTGCCAGCGCCTTTTCTCCTTGCTGTCGTGCAAACTTGCCGTCCTCGTTCGCGGCCAGCAGCCGTTCCATCATGCGCTTGCTCCAGGCTTGCCCCGTCGTCTCCAGAAGGAAGGTGAGTTCGCGCAGCAGGTGGGCATTGCACAGCGCGTGCTCGCACTCAAGTTGCCAGTAGGGGGCCCAGCAATCGTGTACCAGAACGGCCAACCGTTTGGGCAAAATCCCTTGCGCTTTGATCGCTTCCATCCCGCGCCGGGCGTGGACGCCGTACCAAGTATGGGCGTCGCTTACCACGGTATGCAGCCAATGCAACTTTCCCGCGACCCGCAAACCCGATTCATCGGCATGGGCCACCGGGGCCAGGATCAAGGCTTGGGCGATCCGGTCGACTGAGGGTTGCAGCCATTCGCTTGCCTCCCCCACCCACGCGAGCAGGGTCGCCGGGGAAACTTTGAGCGCGTACAGGTCGTCGATTAGTTGCGCGGCGCGCCCGTACGGCAACAGTTGGCCTTGCGTTAAGTGCACCGCCAAGGCTCGGATATTCGGGCCGTATTGCACCCCTTCGCTCACCTCGGCAGGGAAGGTGCTTGAGTGCTGGCGACCGCAGGTGCAGCGCAACTGCAAGGTGCAATGTTCAACCACGTGGTAATGCGCTACTGGTACGTCAAACACCTGCCGCCGCTCGGCGATGAGCGCATCGTACTCGGACAGGGAGGCTCCGCAGGCGCAGCGATCCTGGAGGGGGCTGTAAATGATTTCATCGGGTTCGCTGCTCCGCTTAAGCGTTTGCCCCGGATGCCCGGCTTGCCCACCCGGCTTCTTGCCAGAAGGCTGGCGCAGGGATTGTGTCTTCTTTGCATAGCCATCCGACGACGGGGGTTTGCTGGAGTTTTGACTGTTCTTCGACAGCCGCGCCTCCAGTTCCGACACCCGTGCCGTGAGCTTGCGCACCTCCTCCAGCAAGGGAAATAGCTGACAAATCAGTGCGTCTTTCTGCTCCGAAGTCAGTGTCCTGAGGTCTGGAATTTCATTCATGTAATGAAGTGTCGTTTGAGAACATGGGAAAGGCAAGCGTAGGCTGAATAGTCACATATTTACAATCTAAGCAATTCCGAGGTCAAAGGTTTTCGATCGGAAGACGACAGGGGAGGCGTTCATTTCCTCAATACCTTTCAGGATACGCGCTTTGAGTTCGGCGACTGAGGCAACACGGATATGACGGAAGAAGGTACGGGCCATTTTGGAGAATGCGCATTCGATCAGATTGAGCCAAGAGCCATGCTTGGGCGTGTGAACATACTCGAATCGGCCGGGTCGCGTGGCGAGGTAAGCCATGGTTTTTTTCGATAGGTGGGCAGAATGGCTATCAAGGAAAGCTATGGTGCTGAAAAGCCCGTTGGATAGACTAGCGCTGGTTGGCCGCAAAAGGATTGTTTGGTGAGCGCAGGTGCTTCCCGTTGGGTAGGTTTGTGTCTATGTCGTCTAACCAGGCGGAGAGAGCGAGCGAATCTAACTTGATAGAGGACCCGCCATGAAAGGATTACAGATAGACAACGGCAGGGCGGCAGGAATTGACGTGGGTAGCGAAAGCTTGCATACCTCAATTGCCGGAGAGACGCCCCACGTGTTTGGCACGATGACCGCAGACTTATACGCACTATGTGATCATTTTGACAGCGCGTGGCTTTCCTGTAAAGCACTCAGTTGCTCTGCCGCACGCCAGTCCTGCGGGCGCTTCTCTTTTGTTGCCGACACAACGACCTGCTTAACTGATGCGCTTTTCATCCAGTTCTTTATGGTGTGGTAATTGACATTCAATTCTTCCGCGACCGACTTCACTGTCCGGTCTCCGCGCGAATATAACTTGACCAGGGCTTGCTCGATAAATCCTTGAGAATAGGTTGACTTCATCGTTACCTCTACATTGAAAATCTAATTTCTAGAGGCGACAACTAGCCTGACGCAGGGGGCGGACGGCCTGTCCGCATATCGGAAGATCAGCGCCACCCAATGGGTTAACCTATCGGGCCGTGCCGCCCCATCCCCAAAAGAAGACCCAAGGCATGCTCCATCTGAACAACATCAATGCCTATCACAGTCGCCTGAAGGCTTGGAGGGGCCGCTTCCGGGGCGTCGCCCGTCGCACTCTGGCCAATGACCTCGGCGGGCACCGACGGCTCGATGCCGCTCGTCAAACACTGACGCCCCAAGAATTCCTGGCCGCCCGTTGGGGCTGAACGGCAGACGCAACGCGCGCCCCCAACCGCCCTTCGTGGGGCGATTGGGCGCGGGGTGTGAGAAGACCGTTGATTTCTTGGCCCTCGCTTCAC
>CAXNNH010000246.1:0-3732 GCA_964203325.1 Burkholderiales bacterium
GTACTGCTGCGTCAGGCCCAAGTCAAACATGTGGTGGCCAATGGTCGTCCACGCCACATCAAGGCGTTGGACGATACGCGAGGTGTGCGTATTTCCGTGCATCCGTTGCCGGATTCGGGCAGCGACTCGTTGTTCATGGTCTGCATCGAATGGATTGTGCCGCACAGCAGCAAGAGTAATCCCGACGACGTGGGCACTATTACCGACCGCGAGCTGGAGGACGAACTGGCGGCCACGCGCGAGCATCTGCAAACACTGGTAGAAGAACTGGAAACCTCAAACGAGGAAATGCAGGCGCTGAATGAGGAAATTCAGGCGTCGAACGAGGAAATGCAGGCGTCGAACGAAGAGCTGGAAGCCTCGAATGAGGAACTGCAATCGACCAATGAAGAGCTGGCCACGGTCAATGAAGAGCTGCAAATCAAGACCGCCGAGACGCAGGAACTGAACATCGACTTGGAGAGCATACAGAACAGTGTCGATTACCCGCTGCTGGTCCTCGATCAGAATCAGTGTCTGTTGCGCTACAACCGTGCCGCCGCGCAGTTGTTCAAGCTCGGTGCGCCGCAAGTCGGCCGCAACATCCGTAATCTCTCTTTGCCAGCCGAAATGCCCGATCTCGGCGAGGACATCCAGAAAGTCATCGAAAACCAGATTCCGCTTGATCGCCAGATCGTCAATGCCAACAAGCGACACTACACGCTGCACATCACGCCCTTGTTACGCGACCAGCACCGCATTGCCGGAGCCATTCTGCTTTTTGCCGACAACACCAACCTTTACGAAACCGAAAAAGGCGCGCGCGAAAACCAGGAACGTCTGCTGGCGGTGATGAACAACTCGGTGTCGATGATGGCGGTGAAGGATGCCAGCGGACGCTATCAGTTTGCCAATCCGAAGTTTGAGCGCAGCTTTGGCTTTAATACCGGGCAAGTGGTTGGCAAGACCGACTTCCAGATTTTTCCGCCGAACGTCTCCGATCTGTTCCGCGAAAGCGAACTCGAAGCCATGCGGCTGCGCAAGGACATTGAACGTGAAGAAACCCTGCGCCTGGGCGGCGAAGACCGGCATTTTCTCGTCGTGCGCTTTCCTTTATTCGACGACGACGGGGCGATTACCGGCGTTTGCTTTCAGGCGACCGACATCACCGACCGCAAACATGCGGAAGAGCAATTGCGTCTGGCAGCGCGCGTCTTCGACCGGGCGGCCGAAGGCGTCGTCGTCACCGACATCAATCAGAACATCCTGACGGTCAACGATGCCTTTGCCAATGTCACTGGCTATACGCGCGAAGAGGCGGTCGGCAAAACGCCACGCATCCTCAATTCAGGTAAACACCTGCCGGAGTTTTATCTGGCGATGTGGGAACAGATCGACGCGAAAGGTTGGTGGCAGGGCGAAATTTGGAACCGCAAGAAGAACGGCGAACTCTATCTGGAGTGGCTGTCGATCAATACGGTCAAAGATCAGCAGGGCAAGGTGGTCAATTACGTAGCCATGTTCAGCGACATTACGCTGGTGCGCGAATCGCAACACCGCGTCGAGTTTCTGGCCACACACGACGATTTGACCGGCCTGCCGAATCGCACCTTGTTCAATGATCGTCTGCGCCTGGCGCTGGCCCGTGCCTCGCGCTCGCGCGAAAATCTTGCCGTTCTGTTCCTCGATCTCGATAACTTCAAAATCATCAACGATACGCTCGGCCACGAAGTCGGCGATAAGTTGCTCAAACAGGCTTCGGCGCGCCTGATCGAATGTGTGCGTACCGAAGATACCGTGGCGCGCCTGGGCGGCGACGAATTCGTCCTGCTGCTCGAAGCCTCCGAACGGCACGAAGCGGCGATGACCGCCGAACGTCTGATTCGGGCGCTGTCCACCAGCTATTTGCTCGGCGACCGCGAGTGTTTTGTCAGCGCCAGCATCGGCATCAGCATGTTCCCGGAAGATGCCAACGATCCCAATGGGCTAATGCGCAATGCTGACGCGGCGATGTATCGCGCCAAGGATCAAGGCAAGAATGCCTACCAGTTCTTTACCTCGGAATTGGCCGAACAGGCGCATCAGCGCATGGGCATCGAGGCCGGCTTGCGCCATGCCATCGAACGCTCCGAACTATTTCTGGAATACCAGCCGCAAGTTAATCTGGTCAGCAAGGCCGTGGTCGGCGTCGAAGCACTGGTGCGTTGGCGACGTGAGGGCGAAACCGTGTCGCCGGCTGTATTTATTCCGATTGCCGAGGAAACTCAGCTTATCGTCGCCATCGACGAATGGGTGATTGCCGAGGTGTGTCGACAAATTGTGCTTTGGGATAAGGCCGGACTTCCGGGCGTCAAAGTCAGCGTCAACCTCTCGGCGCGCCATTTCCGCAAGTCGGACATGGTGAACGAGATTATTCGTATCGTCACCGAACATGGCGTAGTGCCACAGCGTCTCTGTATTGAAATTACCGAGGGCGTGCTGATGGATGCCGAACGCGCGCAGCGCATGCTGGAGGAGTTGGTGGAGTTTGGCATAAGCGTCAGTGTCGATGATTTTGGCACCGGCTTTAGCTCGCTTTCCTACCTCAAGCGTTTCCCGATCCATGAGCTGAAGATCGACCGCAGCTTTGTCGATGGTATTGCCAGCGATGCGGATGATCGCGCCATTTCGTCCGCCATCGTCGCGCTGGCGAATAACCTGGGCATGAGCGTGGTGGCCGAAGGGGTGGAAACCGGCGAGCAGCATGCGCAACTCGGCGTGCTCGGCTGCGATCATGGCCAGGGCTATTGGTACGCCCGCCCCATGCCGGCGGATAGCTTTGCCGATTGGCTGATGTATCGCTCGGAGGAGTAAAAATCATGTCATCGTCGCAGGATACGAAAGACAGACCGCAAGTGCAGGTGCTGTCGGAAGGAAAATACTCGGTCGACGCCAAGCCAGTTCGTGTCGATGGCATGAGTTATACCGTCGATAACACCAATACCATCGTCGCCGTCAGCGGTGTCTGGGATGAATTTGCCCGCGATAACGGCGGCGAGAATATTCTGGCCGGCAAAATCATCGGCCGAAAATTGGAGCAGTTTATTCAGGGCGATGATACGCGCATGTTTGTGCGCACCATGCTGATGTCGGCACGCACCCTGCATCGCCCGATTTATCGCCCCTATCGCTGCGACTCGCCGACGCTCAAGCGTTTCATGGAAATGACCCTGCTGCCGCGTGCCGATGGCGTTCTGGAAGTAATCCACCGCGAGCTGCATAACGAACCGATTTTTCACAACATCCCTGTCGTTGCCGCACCCAGCGGAGCGGGTTGGGCATTTCTCAAGCGTTGCAGCTTATGTAACCGCGTACACGCCCAAGGTGTCTGGAGCGAAATCGACGACGCCATCGAGGCCAATCGTCTACAGGTCAATGCCCCCAACCTCAAAGTCATCTATGGCGTTTGTCCAGACTGCCTCTCCCGTCGGGGTATACCGCTTTAGAAGGCTTGATCGACCGGATTCCTATGTCGATTTGTTGATTGTCGAGCGTGGGCCTTTTAGTCCACAGCGCAGTCGTCGTGCACTCGTCAGCGTTCGCTGCGCCCGGACAACAGCTCGGGCGACACTGCGCTTGCCGATGGCTGGAGACCCGCATGGAACAACGATCTACAGAGGGGTGGGCTGGAGAGTGGCGTGTTTATTGGCTCTCCGGGCAGCCCCTCTGTAGATTGAGCACTGGCGCGGCTTGCAGAGGCGGTATGGTTTTACG
>CAXNNH010000247.1:0-3723 GCA_964203325.1 Burkholderiales bacterium
TGCAAATGCTAAGAGCGGTCTGCTCAGCACGCTCTCAGTTTCAGTCTGACCTCGCCGCTTTGTAAAGCAACCGCAACTTTTGTAGACGAATCAAATGCCAAAAAATGCGAGCTTATTTCACTTCGCCGGGGTCAAGCAGTGGTCTGGGAACGAAGCAGCAGACCTCACCGTTTTCATCGAACCTCACGTGACAGGCTCTGACCATCTGCGCTTGCATCCGCGCACGCGCGCGTTGCACACGCGATTTCGCGGCCGGCAGAGAGAGGCCGATCTGTTGCGCATAGGCTTGCTGCGTCACTCCCTGCAGGTCGCAGAGGAGAATAGCTTCGCGGTCGACCGGCGCAAGTTCGGACAGCACACGTGGAATGCACTGGCTCAGGCGGTCCACCGGCGGCAACTCGGGTTCAGGTTCAGCAGCAAGATCGTCGGGCAGCGGCACCTGGTCTTTCGTCAGGCGTAGCCGGTCAATCAGCAGATTACGCGCGACATGGAATAGCCAGGCGCGTGGATTGTCGATCTGGCAAAAATCCCCCTCCTGCAGCAAAGCTTTGAGAAAAAGCTCTTGCAGTAAATCTTCGCCATCGCTCAGATTGCCGGAGCGATGCGCGAGAAAGCGCTGCAGCTCGGCAGCATGTTGCAGCCAAGCCCGGTTAAGACAGCCAAGGGGTGAATTACGCTGAATGGCCACGACGAATGGAGTCGAACACGTTGCTTCCTACCCAAGAGCCGATGATTGTGCAGACGCTTGGGCAAAATACTTCTTTTGAAACCAAAGCGAGACATTGACGAGAGCGATCATGACCGGCACTTCGACCAGCGGCCCAATGACTGCTGCAAATGCGACGCCCGAGTCGATGCCATATACCGCAACGGCCACAGCAATCGCCAGTTCAAAATTGTTGCTGGCGGCAGTAAACGAAAGGGTCGCGCACTTTTCGTAACTCGCTCCCATGCGCCAGGTCATGAAAAACGCAAAAACAAACATCAGAACAAAGTAGATCAGCAGCGGAATGGCGATGCGCAGCACATCAAGCGGGATGCTGACGATTAGCTTTCCCTTCAGGCTAAACATGACAACGATGGTGAATAGTAGTGCGATCAGCGTGATCGGTCCAATCTTTGGCACGAAGCGCGAGTGATACCAGTCCTTCGAGACAAAACGCAGCATGATCACGCGGGTGAGCACCCCGGCGATGCAGGGGATGCCGAGATAGATGAAAACACTCTCGGCAATCTGCTGGATCGAAATATCGACCACCGAACCAGACAAGCCGAAAAATGGGGGGAGCACGGTGATGAACAACCAGGCATAGACGCTAAAAAAAAGCACCTGAAAAATGGAGTTGAACGCCACCAGACCAGCGGCGTACTCGGTGGAACCCTTGGCCAGCTCGTTCCAGACAATCACCATGGCAATACAGCGGGCCAGACCGATCATGATGAGACCCACCATGTATTCTGGCTTGTCCTGGAGAAAAACTATCGCCAAGACAAACATCAGTACCGGGCCAACGATCCAGTTTTGTAACAGGGAAAGCCCCAACACCTTTTTGTCGCGGAAGACATCCGGCAATTCTTCGTAACGCACCTTGGCAAAGGGTGGGTACATCATCAGGATTAGCCCGACAGCAATCGGTATATTCGTCGTTCCCACCTGGAAGCGGTTAATGAAATCCTCAATGCCCGGCACAAAAAAACCGAGTCCTACACCGAGTGCCATAGCGGCGAAAATCCAGACCGTGAGATATCGGTCGAGGAAAGAGAGTTTTTTCGTGACGGCGCTCATTTCATACCTTTGCTGTGACAGTTGATTCTTGTTGCCCGATCATTGCAAAGAATCAACCAAGGAAGGGGCAAAGCCCAGGCTATTTGAAGAGGCTTACTGATCGGCCTCTTCATGAATACGCCGGGCGGCGGCCTTGACCTCGTCTGAGGTGAGCGTTTCAATCGGCAGCGCGAGAAAGGCCGTAATTCTCCGTTCCAACTGCAGGTAGGCCACTTCAAAGGCTTGCCGACGTGTTTCTAGTGGTTCGACATGGGCCGGGTCGGCAATCCCCCAGTGCGCTGTGACCGGGTGACCGATCCACAGCGGACAGGCTTCGCCAGCGGCACTGGCGCAGACGGTGAAAATGAGATCCATCTGTGGCGCGTCGGGTTTTGCAAATTCGTCCCACGACTTACTGCGCGGATGCCCATCTTCAGGCAGCGGTACGCCATGCTTGACCAGTGTCTCCAGTGCGACCGGATTGACCTTGCCGGAAGGTTGGCTGCCAGCCGAATACGCACATACCCGGCCTTGTCCAAGGTGATTGAATAGCGCCTCGCCGAGAATGGAGCGGGCGGAGTTGCCGGTGCACAGAACGAGGATGTTGATGGGAGTGCTTGGAGTGTTTGTCTTGGTTGGCTTGGGAGCGTTCATTTAGAGGCCTTTGCCGAGCACTGCTCGGGGTGACCGCCGCAGCAGTCGTCGGTTAGAAAAGAGATTAGCTCGTTGATACCGGCCATTTCGGCGCGATAACGTACAAAACGCCCTTCCTGCTCAGTCGTCACCAGACCTGCCTGCGCCAGCGTTTTCAGGTGAAACGAAAGAGTCGGTGCCGGCAAAGCCAGTTGCTCGCCAATCACACCGACCGTCAGCCCGTCGGGGCCATGACGGACCAGCAAGCGGAAAACAGCCAGACGACTTTCTTGGGCGAGCGCGGAGAGGGCAATTACAGCAGCTTTTGATTTCATGTTTTTAGTATTGTGGAAATGACAGTCTTTGTCAAGCCGCTCTTTAATGCGGTGGACTCCAAAAAATGTAACGACTCCGGTCCCCAAAAATCGCAGAAATTGCGATCCATTGAATCGAGGGTAAAAATCCGGGAAATCTGTTATGCGCGCTAGCGTACAGAGTCGATGGTGCCGTCAGCGTAGTGTCGTCCTCCAGACGAAGTACGGAGTTTGCCTACGAGAGTGATCTATGAACAAGCTGGAAGCCGCCACCATCCTTATCGTCGATGACGAAAGCCGGAACGTCAGGCTGCTCGAAGCGTTGCTGCGGCCCGAAGGCTATCTGACGCGCAGCGCCGCTAGCGGTAAAGAGGCGCTGGCTTCGATTGAGCAGCAAGCGCCGGACTTGATTTTGCTCGACATCATGATGCCGGAGATGACCGGCTATGAAGTGGCAGGAGCACTCAAAGCCAACCCTGGCACGGCAAATATTCCGATTATCATGGTCACGGCACTCACCGACCGCGATGCGCGCCTGGCCGGTCTGAATGCCGGGGCGGAAGAGTTTTTGACGAAACCGATTGACCGGGCCGAATTGTGGATCAGGGTGCGCAACCTCCTGCGCCTCAAGGAATACGGCGACTTTCTCGTCGATCACAACCGGATTCTCGATGAGCAGGTGAAGGAACGTACCGCACAGCTCGACGAGGCATATCGCGATACCGTCTTCACCTTGGTGCGCGCTGCTGAACACAAGGACCAAGAAACGGGCCACCACGTCCGTCGCATCAGCCACTATTGTCAAGTGCTGGCGGAGGCTATGGAACTGCCGGCCAACTTCAGTGTGGCTATCTTTAATGCCAGTCCGATGCACGACATCGGCAAGATCGGCATTCCCGACCGGGTGCTGCTTAAGCCGGGTAGCCTGACGCCGGAAGAATGGCTGACGATGAAAACTCATTGCGCATTGGGGGCCAGCATTCTGGCGAGTGGAACCTCACCCTATACGCG
>CAXNNH010000248.1:0-3715 GCA_964203325.1 Burkholderiales bacterium
GCTTCCGCCACCGGCTCCGGCACAACCACGGGCGCAGGTGCTGCACGCCAGATTTCAACTTCAACGGCGGTCGGCGGCTTGCTTTTCCACTGCACGCCAAGAAACAAGGCACCGATCAACAGGCCATGCACGAGAATGGCCAGCGCCAGAGATCTCCACTTGGCCGGTTCGGCTTGCGGTAGCGAGGGTGAGAAGACGGAATCGGAAGCTTCGGTCGGTTGCACGGTTTAAAAGCTCTCCAAACGACTCAAACTACTTGCCGGTGGGCTGCACAAGCAGGCCGATCCGTTTGACTTGCTGGCGTTGAAGTTCGTCCATGATGCCAAGTACAGCTTCGTATTTGACGTTTTTGTCGCCGGCAATGAGTACCGGTTGCTCCGGGTTTTTGCGCTGCGCGCTCAGAATGGCCTCGGAAAGTTCCTGGTGGCTCACCCCTCGCTCGGGTTTTCCAGGGACGAGCAGCGCCAACGTCCGGTCGGCGCGGATAATTACCTGCAAGGCTTCCGCCGGCGGTTGTGCGGCTTTACCGACCGAGGGAACGTCAATGCTGGCGGTGGTCATCATCGGCGCAGTGACCATAAAGATGACCAGCAGCACGAGCATGACGTCAATGTAGGGGACAACGTTGATTTCATTCTTGAGGCGGCGCGGACGCATGGGCGGTTATCCGGTTAACTAACGCATTTGCCGTTGCAGGATGTTCGAGAATTCTTCCATGAAGGACTCGAAGCGCGTCGACAGGCGATCTATCTCGTGAGCAAAGCGGTTATAGGCGACGACGGCCGGGATCGCAGCAAAGAGGCCGATGGCGGTGGCAACTAGTGCTTCGGCAATGCCCGGCGCGACAGCGGCGAGCGTTGCCTGGCCGACATTGGACAAGCCACGGAAGGAGTGCATGATGCCCCATACCGTGCCGAACAGACCGACATATGGGCTGACCGAGCCGACCGAGGCGAGGAAAGCGAGGTGCGAATCAAGGCTGTCCATTTCTCGCTGGTAGGTGGCGCGCATGGCGCGGCGCGAGCCGTCCACAACGTCCTTGGCGTCGAGGTTTTTCTGGCTGCGTAGTTTGGTAAATTCGCGGAAGCCGGCTTCAAAAATGCGCTCCATGCTACCGGTCAGGTGGCGCTCGTTAAGCGCGCTCTGGTACAGGCGGTTGAGATCGCCGCCGCTCCAGAAATCACGCTCGAACTGCTCAGTTTGCGCGCGCGCGGTGCGCACCGTAAACCACTTGCGGAAAATGTAGTACCAAGACATGAAGGAGACGCCGGCGAGCAGCAACATTACCGCCTGCACCACCGCACTGGCGTTGAGGATCAGGTGCAGGATCGAAAGGTCTTGCGAGACATTCATTGCAGGTTTTCCAGTCGGGATCGCAAAAATTCGGGGATCGGGGTTGATTTCAGCAGGGTGGAGTTTACACAAACAATCTGGATCGTGCCGCTCACCAGCTCATCCCAGGTGTTTTCTAAGGCGGGATGCGCACGCCGGATGTGCTGGCGGAAAAATATTTGCACGCGGCTGATTTTTTCGACTTCCAGGCTGACCTGTAACAAATCGTCGAGACGGGCCGGTTTGCGGTATTCAAGATTGACGCTACGCACCATGAAAGCAATGCCCGGATCGCGCAGCAAATCCGCCTGCTGCTGCCCGATGGCGCGCAGCCATTCGGTACGACAGCGCTCAAAATACTTCAGGTAGTTGGCGTAATAAACGACGCCGCCAGCGTCGGTATCTTCGTAATACACGCGCACTGGAATGCTAAAAGCGTGCGATTTTTGCGGGGCCAGGCGCGCCATGATCTATTCTTCGATCCACAACTGCGGGGTAATCGGAACGGTCTGCAAGCGTGGCTCAAGGCCCAGGTGGCGATAGACCGCCGCCGTGGCGATCCGGCCGCGCTGCGTGCGTTGCAAATAGCCTTGCTGAATCAGATACGGTTCAAGTACGTCTTCAATCGTATCGCGTGCTTCACCGATGGCTGCCGCCAGGTTATCGACGCCGACCGGCCCCCCGGAGAACTTGTCGATGATGGCACTCAGCAGTTTGCGATCCATGATGTCCAAACCACCGTGATCGACATCGAGCATGAGTAGCGCCAGATCGGCCACTTCCTGCGTGATGTGGCCGCTGGCCTTGACCTCGGCGTAGTCACGCACCCGGCGCAGCAGACGGTTGGCAATGCGTGGTGTACCGCGCGAGCGTTTGGCAATTTCCAGTGCGCCACCAGGGTCGGTAGGAACCTTGAGAAGTTGCGACGAGCGCGTAACGATCAGCATTAGCTCTTCCGGCGTATAAAATTCCAGCCGCGACACGATGCCGAAGCGGTCGCGCAAAGGGTTGGTCAGCATGCCGGCCCGCGTTGTCGCGCCAACCAGCGTAAACGGCGGCAGATCGAGCTTGACCGAGCGCGCGGCCGGGCCTTCGCCGATCATGATGTCAATCTGGAAATCTTCAAGCGCCGGATAAAGAATTTCTTCAACCACCGGCGACAGGCGGTGAATCTCGTCGATAAACAACACATCGTGCGGCTCAAGATTGGTCAGAATGGCGGCCAGATCGCCGGCGCGCTCCAGCACCGGCCCCGAAGTTGAGCGCAGGTTGACCCCCATCTCGGCGGCGATAATGTGCGCCAGCGTGGTCTTGCCCAAACCGGGCGGACCGAAGAGCAGCACATGATCCAGCGTGTCGCTGCGCCGTTTGGCCGCTTCGATGAAGATCGCCAACTGTTCGCGTATTTTGGCTTGCCCGACGTACTCGGCCAGCCGCTTCGGGCGCAAGGCGCGCTCTATCACCTCTTCCTGCGTGGACTTCGGTTCGGCTGAAATCAGCCGGTCGAGGGGTAAACTGCCGGAGAAGTCACCCAGATCGTCGGTTTCAATCATTTTGGCAAGTACCGTTGAGAAGAGAAGTGGTACTGGTGGACGTGCTGGTGCCTGGCCAGTTCGGCGGTCGGCGAAGTACGGTTGAAATTAATATTATTCATATGCATTTGAGGTTCCCTCGGTTTATCGTCTGCCTCGTCTGCCCAAGGGCAAATTTCATGCTACCAGTTTTGATGGCTGGTTCTTGTGCCGACGAATTTCATGGCGACCCACCGGCTAATGCGCCTCGTCCCAGTTGGCGCCTACGCCCACCTCGACCAGTAGAGGGACGCGCAGCTTGGCCACCTGGGTCATCAGCGCTGGAAGTTCGGCCCGAACTCGCGCCAACTCGTCGGCGGGCACTTCCAGCACCAGTTCATCATGCACCTGCATAATCAGGCGCGTCTTCATCTGTTCGCTATCGATTCGGCGTTGCACGGCGATCATAGCCAGCTTGATCAGATCCGCTGCAGTGCCCTGCATGGGCGCATTAATGGCCGCACGCTCGGCCCCCTGCCGGCGTCCGGCCTGACTGGCGCGTAGCTCGGGTAGCCACAGGCGACGACCAAAAACGGTTTCGACGTAGCCCTGCTGTTTGGCCGTGTCGCGGGTTTCCGCCATGTACCGCGCCACGCCGGGATAGCGGGCAAAGTAGCGGTCAATATAGGCTTGGGCGGCGCTGCGTTCCAGATCGAGCTGGCGCGCCAGGCCGTAAGCGCTCATGCCGTAAATCAGTCCGAAATTGATCACCTTGGCCACGCGTCGCTGATCCGGCCCGACTTCAAGCGGCGTTACGCCGAAAATCTCGGCGGCGGTCGCGCGGTGCACATCTTCGCCCTGGGCAAAGGCGT
>CAXNNH010000249.1:0-3697 GCA_964203325.1 Burkholderiales bacterium
GTGAGGAATCTTTAAAATCTAAAATTTAGATTTCTCGTTTCACTCGAAATGACAATTAATCAGCGCCTCCTTAAGCGATTGGATGGGCTAGACGTTTCAAGCAAAAGAGCAGGCTACGGCCTGCTCTTTTGCTGCATAAAGCGTTGCCCGGTTTCGTCCACTTTCCTTGGCCCGGTAAAGTGCCTCGTCGGCGCGCTTGAGCAATGCTTCGGGTTCCGTGTTCGCCGAGGGGATGGTCGATGCCACCCCAATACTTGCCGTAACATGTGCGAACAACGACTGAGCATGCGGCATGTTTTTTGCCGAAATGGCATCGCAGACCTTCTCGGCCATCTCCAAAGCACGCGCCTCATCCATGATGGGCGCAATGAAAACGAATTCCTCTCCGCCATAACGTGCCACCAGATCCCCGGCTCGCCCGATGTTCACCGCAAGCGTCTCGGCAACGGCGACAAGACAGGCATCACCGGCCTGATGCCCATAGTGATCGTTGTATTTTTTGAACCAATCAATATCGATCATCGCCAGGGCAAGGGGCTGCCCAAGGCGTGCCATACGTTTCCATTCTTCCGCCAAGACGGCGTCGAAATGCCGGCGGTTGGCAATCCCGGTCAAGCCGTCAGTGACGCTGAGTGCATTCAGGCGGCGATTGGCTTGCTCAAGCTGTTCGGTGCGTTCTGCGACTCGTTGCTCAAGAATTTGTTCCGTTTCCTTGAGAGTTGTGACGAGAGCGGAATGTGCATTGATCGCCTCCTGTTGAGCTTTTTCTTTCTCGGCGCGGATATGGTTGATGCGGGCAGCCAGGGCAAACGAGAGCAGCATCATCTCGGCCAATGAGCCGATCTGAATACCATGGACTGTGAAAAAGTTGGTAGGCACCAAGCCGTAGTTACGCAGCGGATACAGCATCGCAAACAACAAAAACAGAACCCAGGACAACAAATACAGGCGCCCTCCAGGAATTCTGTGCATCACACTGTAAATGCCAGACCATGTAGCCACCACCAAGGCGATGAGTAAGGCGGCGGAGATCAGGCGGCCACCCGCGTAATATGAAATGAACAAGCCAATGACCGTGGGCACCGCCACCAGGATACCGGCAGCGCGCAAGGAGCGATCAAGCCAGATCGATGTAGCGGCGGTATTGAGAAAACTACGAGCAAAGCGCGTAACGAAAATCCCCGCAAAACCGAACGCCCAATACGAGTAATTGACTAGCCACCCGCTATCCGGCCAGAAAAACTCGGCGGCCATACCACTTGCCGCCCCAATACCCAACCCGATGAATGTGACGTAAAACACATAATCGATGTAAACGCGTTCGCGCAAGCTGAACCACAGCAGTGCGTTGTAGACAAGCATCGCCAGCAGTGCCCCAAAGTATGCCGCCTGACCTGCGTAGGTCAGGCGGCTTGAGGCAGCGAAGCTCTCCGGCGACCAAGCGGTAAGCGGGGCCATCAACGTACCTTGGCTCTGAACACGCAAGAAAATGGTTTCTATCGCCGGTATTGCAGGGGACATGGGGAAAACGAAATTGATGTGCCGCATCGGACGTTCGCTAAAGGGATAAATATCACCGGTGCGGCTTGGCGAGTCGGTTTCAGGACGATAAAGCTCGACAGAATCCAAGGGGGGAAATGCCAGATCGAGCAGCCACGGCGATTGGGTTCGTGGGGTCTCGGCGGGGGCACGCACCTGAAACGCGATCCACCACGCCGACTGGGTATAGCCTTTATTGAATCCCCTTGTTGGATCGACCGGGCTGAAGCCGCCAGCAGCGAACTGCTGACGCGCTTCCTGGACGCTCATCGTTCCGGCGGAATCTTCAAGAGCAACGAGGTAGGGGGCGAGATCCTGCCGTTCCAAACGCTCATCGAGAATAAAAGGGCCAGCGGCGTGCGCCAGAGCGCAAATAGCGCTCATTAGAAGAAAAACAAGGTAGCGGGCAAATAATGGCATCGTCGCCTAGATCTGGATATGGAGTCATTCGATTGAAAACACCGCTGCATTATGCCCAAATTGCGACAAACAAATGCACAGCGTAGCTGCAAAAGAAAACGAAGAAATTCCCAAGATGGAAATACGGCGATTTGCTTTCTTCCTTGCCGAGTTTAGGCGCCGGTGCCATCATCTTTGGCTGTTTACAGACTATCCGCCCAAGGAGGCCGCCATGATTAGCGCCATTACCCAACTGTTGCTTTTCCAGCTCGTCGGCGAAGTCATTGCCCGTGGGCTTAATCTGCCGGTACCCGGCCCGGTTCTCGGCATGCTCTTCCTCTTTCTGGCTCTGACCCTGCGCGGAGGGCCGGGCGAGGAATTGCAGAGTACCAGCCAGGGGTTGCTGCAGCATTTATCCCTGCTTTTTGTCCCCGCCGGCACTGGCATCATGGTGCATCTGCACCGGGTCGAGGCCGAATGGCTGCCGCTGCTGCTGTCACTTTTTGTCAGTACAGCGGCAACCTTGGCGGTCACGGCACTGGTGATGAAACTCACTCTGCGCCCTCACCGCCAGGAGGATGCGCCATGATGCTGACACCGCGCCTCAATGAACTGTGGGTTTATCTTTCGGCCACGCCGTTGCTCGGCCTGAGCATTACCCTGCTCGCCTACCAGTTGGCCTACGGGCTGTTCCGCCGATCCGGCATGAATCCCTTGCTCAATCCGGTGCTCGTGGCCGTCGCCGGTTTGGTCACCCTGCTGCTGGCCACTGGCACTTCCTACCAGACCTATTTCGACGGTGCTCAGTTCGTGCATTTCCTGCTTGGCCCGGCCACCGTGGCGCTAGCCGTACCGTTGTATACCCAGTTTCGCCGCGTGCGCGCACTGTTGTTGCCGGTGCTGACCGGGCTGTTGGCCGGCAGTCTGACGGCGGCGCTTTCCGCCATCGCCGTCGGCAAGCTATTTGGGGCCAGTACGCCGACGCTGTTGTCGCTGGCACCGAAATCGGTGACCACGCCCATCGCTATGGGGGTTGCCGAACGTATTGGCGGCATTCCGTCGCTGACTGCTGTGCTGGTAATCGCCACTGGCATCCTCGGCGCTGTCGGTGCGCGCACTATTTTCGACGCCATGAAGATGAAGGATCAGGCCATCTGCGGCTTTGCTCTCGGGGTCGCCTCGCACGGCATCGGTACGGCGCGCGCCTTTCAGGTCGGCGAGCAGGCCGGCGCCTTTGCGGCGCTGGCTATGGGCCTCAATGGGCTGCTCACCGCTCTCCTGTTGCCACTGATCCTGCCGTTGCTCAGTGCCTGGCTGCTTATCTAGACACGCTGGGATGTGGATGTGGCTGCCAGACGTTGCGGCAACCGGTTTCGCGGATACGCCACGAGGCCAGCGCTCCGAAAATCGCGGCGGCGGCTAACAACATCAGGCCGGCGTGATAATCCTCGGCGGAGTAGAGACGTGTGCCGCTGGCGCTCAAGCCACCTTGCCAGTGCTGATCCATGACCCAGCCGACCAGCGGTTGCAGAATAGCCGCCGCGAGAAAGCCGCCCATATTGGTCACGCTGGTGGACATGCCCGATAGCAACGGCGGGTTGACCTCCTTGGCGCAAGCCCAGGTCAGGGTGAAACTCGCGGTTGTCAGTCCCATCAACGCAAAAAGTGCATAACTGACCCCCAGCGGCAGCGCTACACCGGAGAGCCAGACCAGCCAGATCAGTGCAAACAGATGGCTGCTCACCATGAGCACTGGCTT
>CAXNNH010000250.1:0-3675 GCA_964203325.1 Burkholderiales bacterium
AACCTTTATTATTTGAAGCCTGGTAAGGTTTATCTTTCATAATCTGAAATGTAGGATCTGCTTTTTTCAAAATTCCGATAAGTCCGTGCTCGTTAAATTCAGGATCGCTACTCACTAACGACAAACGTTTACGTGAGTCCCACAAAAAATCAACGTCTGTTGTTGCAGTTAAATTGCCTGAAAAACGTATGCCCGCATGCGTTTCATAGGCGTACATCGCGTTTGTGCCAATTACCATAAAATGATTGGCGATTTTGGCGTGACGGAGGGCTTCTAATAAATCAATGACCACATTGGGCGTGCGCCCCACACGAAGTGCTGCATTGACCCGTTGTTGCTGAATCAAGCTGCTGGATAATTCGCGCTGTCTATCTTCCGATGCTGTTTTGTTATACCGAAATTGATTAAAGATGGATTCCGTTTCGGATGTCCTTACGCCCAGGCATTTTTCAATAGTCCCTATTTTTTTATCAGATAATCCCTTTGTTTGACGGTTCGCCAAAACATGCTTCCACGATATTTTGTGGCTTGTTGCTCTGCTTCCAAAAAAGCACTGCGCGTTTGTGTCGCGTCGATATATTGCTTGGCTTGCAATTCTTGAAGATCGAAAAACATGGCGGTTTCAGGGGAATTTGTACAATCGCCATTTTTCCCTGAAACTCTTTTAGAAGCAATGTGTTGTTTAGGATAGTGTGCATGCTTTAGGCACCTGCCCGGAGAGGCACTGTTTACGCCACTCTCCAGCCATCCCCTCTGGAGATCGTTTATCCATGCGCCTCTCCGGCCATCCATATAGCATCGATGTGCGCCGATCCTGGAACACGGTTCGACGTATTCTCGTCGTGAGGATTGGTGAGAATTGGCGGAGATAACGTGGAGTTGTTAGAGTGCGGGACTGCGCGCCTTCGTCGAACCACGCGACAATTTTGCGCTCTAATCTTTTTCCTTTCTGAAACCCAGTCATGAACACTCTGTCCACTACCGCTTCTGTTCTGATCGTCGACGACGATCCCCTGACGCGGTTGGCTCTGTCCGATACCTTGAAGCGGATCGGCTTCAGCGTGGCCGAAGCGAGCGACGGCGAAGCGGGCATCGCTGCTTTTATCGAGACGCGGCCCGACATCGTTTTGCTCGACATGATGATGCCCGGTATCGACGGACTGGAAGTGTGCCGACGATTGCGCGCACGGCCCGAGGCACGCACCGTGCCGATTGTGATGATTACCGGCCGCGACGACCGTCAATCCATCGACCGGTCGTTCCAGGCCGGCGCCACCGACTTCATTGCCAAACCGATTGCCTGGCAGCTCCTACCGCACCGCCTGCGTTTCATCCTGCAGTCTGCGGCAACGCTGCGCAGTCTGACGCAGAGCGAAACGCGCATGCAACAGGCGCAGCGCCTGACCGGAATGGGCAGTTTTGAATACCTGATTGAGAAAAAACATTTCTTCCCCTCGGCCAATTTACCAGCCCTGCTGGGTATCGCCGGCGACGCCTCGACCCGATTGCGCGACCTGAAACCGGCCTTCGGGGCGGAAAACTGGAGCCGTCTGAGCGCGCTGGTCGAGCGGGCCATAGCCTCGGGATGCCTGGAAAATGCCGAAATTTGGACGCTGAAAGGGCGCTGCCTGCGCCTGCAGCTCGAAGCGGTCGACGAAAATGGCAGCGGCGTGCTACTGCTACGCGGCGGGATGTTCGATGTGACCGACTTGCGCTCGGCGCAAGCGCAGGCCGACTGGCTGGCGCAGCACGATCCGGTGACGGGCTTGCATAACCGTTCCGCCTTCTTTTCGCCGACGCTGGAGCGCAGCGCACAGGCGGCAGCGCAGGCGGGAGGAAGCGTGCCCATCCTGTTGATTAACATCGAGCGCATGCGCCGCGTGCGCGAGCGTATCGGCCAGGTCGAAGCTGACAGGATGATGACGGAAGTGGCTAACCGTCTGCGTAAAGTCTGCGCCGGCCTGAATCCGCCGCCGAAGATGGGGCGCATTACTACCGACGAACTGGTGTTCGCTTTTCGCCACACGCCGCCAGTGGTAGAAATGGTAGAAACGGGAATAAAGGCAGAAGCGTTGGCCACCGCCCAGCAGTTGCTCGATGCGCTGCGGCGGCCGTTCAATTCGGCCAATCAGCCTTTTCACTTGGAGCCGTCGGGGGGCCTGGCCTTCTTTCCGCAGGATGGCGACAGTTGCGAGACAACCTTCAAGGCGGCACGCGCCGCCTTGTCGATGCGTGGCGAAGAAGGGCGCGTGCATTGTTACGATGCCGAGCGCGACCGCGTGCTGGCGCGACGGCTGTTGCTGGAGGAGGATTTGCGTGCGGCGCTCGCCGCCGGCCAATTGAGTGTGCACTATCAACCGCTGGTGCGCGTCAAGGATCGCCGACCGGTCGGCGTCGAAGCCCTGTTGCGCTGGCAGCATCCGCTGCATGGCCACGTATCGCCGGTGGAATTTATTCCCATTGCCGAGGAATCCGGCCAGATTCAGGAAATCGGCGCCTGGGTGCTGCGCCAGGCGTGCACGCAGGCGGTGGATTGGCGCAATGACGGCATCGAGTTGGATGAAATGGCGGTCAACGTTTCCGGGCGCCAATTGGCCGATCCCGGTTTTGTCGGCAAGCTGGAGACCATCCTGCGCGAAACCGGCATTGAACCGTCGCGCCTGGTGATCGAAATTACCGAAAGCGTGCTGGTGCACGACGACGACGCGGCGATTGCGCAATTGCATAAGCTGAAAGCGCTGGGCGTTCGTTTGGCGCTCGACGATTTCGGCACCGGCTTCTCGTCGATGGTCAGCCTGACGCGCTTGCCGCTTGACGTGGTGAAGGTCGACCGCAGTTTCGTGCAGGCGGCGCCGACTGAACGCGCGGCCGCCGCCGTCGTCGAAGCGATCCTGGCGCTGGCCGGTCGTCTGGGTATGAATACCGTCGCCGAGGGCATCGAAGACAACAGCCACTTCGATTTTTTACAGCGCTTCGGCTGCACGACGGCGCAGGGCTATCTGTTCCAGAAGCCGCAGTCGGCCAGCGACATCGCCCGCCACCTGCGCCCCGCGCCGCAAAAACCGTTCAAGGTGCTGGTTATCGACGACAGTCGCGTTTTGCGCTTGATGCTGCGCACGCTGATCCTGGCGCAGCGTCCCGACGCGCAGGTGGTCGAAGTCGGCGATGCCGAGGACGCCGTTGCGGCGGTGGAACGCGAGCAGCCGACCCTGATTACGCTCGATATCAATATGCCGAAACGCACGGGACTGGAGATTGCCGCCGAGCTACGCCCGGCTTACCCGACGCTGGATATCGTCCTGCTCACCGCCAATTTTCAGGATTATGTGCTCGACGAAGCCCGGCGGCTGGGATTGCGCTTCATGGCTAAACCGATTAGCGAACAACGGGTTGCCGAGATCCTGGCTCCGTATGGGGCCGTGCAGGGGGGCGTTGCGTGAAGCTCACCTCCGTGCAATACGACGCGCTGGTGGAAATTTTCAATATCGCCATTTCGCACGCGGCGGTCAGCCTGTCGCGCCTGATGAATGAGAAGGTGCGGCTGTCCAGCCCCTTGCTCAATCATTTTTCGGTGCGGGAGGCCATCGAATCCCTGGACGGCCTGAGCGGATTTTCCGACGGGCACGTCGCCGTGGTCACCCAGCACTTCGCCGGCGATATCGACACGCGCGCCCT
>CAXNNH010000251.1:0-3660 GCA_964203325.1 Burkholderiales bacterium
GGAATGGATATTCGCGCTTCAAAACCTTTTGATGGACGTACTTCCGCCGTAGGCGCCGATATCGCTCGCATCGTGGCTATTTGGGAAAGCTGTCGTAGCCGTTTTGCGGGCAGTGGGGATTTTTTATTTGGCGAATTTTCGATTGCCGACGCCATGTTCGCACCGGTGGTCTGGCGTTTTCTGACGCACGCAGTGGAGTTGCCGGCGGCTTCCCAGGCTTGGGTTGAGTCCATGTTGGCGTTACCCGCCATGCGCGAGTGGCAGGCTGGTGCCTTGGCCGAAGCTGAGTAGGCTCCGTTCTTTCACTACCCCTGCGTCGCCTCTCTATTTCCTGCGCTCGAACCATGCAAGTATTTATCGTCGGGGGGGCCGTTCGCGACGAGCTGCTTGGCTTGCCGGTACAGGATCGCGACTATGTGGTGGTTGGCGCGCGCCCAGAAGAAATGCTGGCGCTTGGCTTCAGGCCGGTGGGAAAGGATTTTCCGGTTTTTTTGCACCCAAAAACGCAGGAAGAATATGCCTTGGCGCGCACCGAGCGTAAGACAGGCCACGGCTACAAGGGTTTTGCCTTTCATGCGGCCCCCGAGGTAACGCTCGAAGCCGATCTGGCGCGTCGCGACCTGACGATCAATGCTATCGCGCGCCACGAAGACGGTGCGCTGATTGATCCCTATCACGGTATCGCCGATCTAAAAGCTCGCCTGTTGCGTCACGTTGGGCCGGCTTTTGTCGAAGATCCGGTGCGCATTCTGCGCGTGGCACGCTTTGCCGCACGTTTTCCGGGCTTTGTTGTTGCTCCGGAAACGCTGGCTTTAATGCGCACGATGGTAAGCGGTGGTGAAGCCGATCATCTGGTTGCCGAGCGCGTCTGGCAGGAGCTGGCTAAAGGTTTGATGGAAACCAAGCCGTCGCGCATGTTTGACGTGTTGCGTGAATGTGGAGTGCTGGCGCGTCTGTTACCGGAACTGGATCGCCTGTTCGGTGTAGCGCAGCGCGCCGATTACCACCCCGAAATAGATACGGGGGTGCATGTCATGATGGTACTCGACGAGTCGGCGCTGCGTTCTTATGCTCTCCCTGTGCGCTTTGCCGCACTGCTGCACGATCTGGGTAAAGGACTGACGCCGGTCGGCGAACTGCCGCGCCATCCTGGGCACGAAGCGCGCAGTTTCAAACTAGTCGGCGAAGTGTGTGCACGCCTCAAGGTTCCCACCGACTGCCGCGAACTAGCGTTGCTGGTAGCGCGTTACCATGGTGAAATCGGTCGCGTAGCCGAGTTGCGGGCGTCGACCCTGGTCAAGTTGCTGGAAAAGGTCGATGCCCTGCGCCGACCGCAGCGTTTTGAGCAATTGCTCGAAGCCTGCGCTTGCGACTTCCACGGTCGCCTCGGTTGGGCGACAAAGCCCTATCTACCGCCTGCGCTGTTCAGGCAGGCGTTGGATGCTGTCCGTAGCGTCGATGCGGCGACAATCGCACGCGAGTGTCCCGACGCGGCACAAATTCCCCTCCGCTTGCACGAGGCGCGGGTAGCTGCAGTGAAGCGCGGCCTACCGGCGTTAGAGAGTTAGAGGTTACAGATAGCGGGTGAGCAAAGTCAGTAGCAGCGACAGAACGATTGTCGTTGCGAAGGGAAACCGATAGTCGCGACCGCGCAATCGGAAGGTGAAATCGCCCGGCAAGCGTCCGAGATGCAACGAGCGAGCAAGTTTTGGCATGAAAATGCCGACAATGAAAACAGCAAAAAACACAGCGAGCAGCCAACGGAACATTGGAATTGCCGGAACGGTGGAAAGCCGCATTTAAGCACAAGCATAGTGAGGATAGCGATGATAACGCTCTACACCTGGGGTACTCCCAACGGCCGCAAAGTTTCGATCATGCTTGAAGAGTGTGCATTGCCCTACCGCGTGCAGCCCATCGATATTATGAAGGGTGCGCAATTTTCACCCGAATTCATCGCCATCAACCCGAATTCCAAGATTCCGGCCATTGTCGATGACGAGGGGCCGGAAGGGCATGGGCAACCGTTCAAGCTATTTGAATCCGGTGCAATTTTGTTTTATTTGGCGGAAAAAGTCGGCAAGTTCCTTCCGGCGGGCGAGCGCGGTAAGTACGAAGCCATGCAATGGCTGATGTTTCAGATGGGGGGCGTCGGGCCTACGGTGGGGCAAACGCATCACTTCTTGCGCTTCGCGCCCGAATTGGTGCCCTATGCGATCAAACGTTTCAGCGAGGAAACGGCACGCCTTTACCGCGTACTGGATCGACGACTGGGCGAGGAGTCGTTTCTGGCCGGCGAATACTCGATTGCCGACATCGCCACTTTTCCTTGGGTAGACCGGCATGAGTTTCACAAGATCGATTTGAGCAATTATCCAAACGTGCGCCGCTGGCATCAGGCGATCAGTGCCCGGCCTGCGGTGCAGCGCGGCATGGCGGTGCCTGGAGTGGCGACATGATCACCCGTCAGGTTGACCGCCTTGAGGTTCTTTCCTGTGCGCCAAAGGGCGAACAGAAGCATTCAACGCCATTACTTTTCGTCCACGGCGCTTTTGCCGGCGCCTGGGTGTGGGACGAGCATTTTCTGCCCTACTTCGCACGCCAGGGCTACCACGCGCATGCCCTGTCCGTGCGCGGACACGGCGGCAGTTATGGTCACGAGCATCTTGATGCGCATAGTATTCACGACTACGTCGACGATCTGAGCAAGGTTATTGCCGATATCGGCGCAGCGCCGGTGCTAATCGGCCACTCGATGGGGGGCTTCATCGTCCAGAAATATCTCGAACGGCACATGGTTCCAGCGGCCGTGTTGATGTGTTCGGTGCCGCCACAGGGCCTGATTGCCGCTCAGTTTTCCATGCTTTTTCAGAAGCCTGGACTGATGCTCGAACTTAACCGCCTGCTCAGTGGCGAGGACGTACCGCTTGATGTTTTGCGCGAAGCCCTGTTTGCGGAGGATATTCCGGTTGCAACGCTGGAGCGTTATTACCGGAAAATGCAGCCAGAGTCGCAGCGGGCGATCTGGGATATGTCGATGTTCAGCCTACCGATGATCGACCGCATGCACCGGCCGCCGTTACTGGTGCTGGGGGCCGAACACGACCAGTTGATGCCGGCCTTTCTGGTGCAATCGACGGCGCAAACCTACGACGTGCCCAGCAAAATCTTCCGTGGTTTGGGTCATGGAGTGATGCTGGAAAAGGACTGGGAACACGTTGCCGAAAACGTGCGCGACTGGCTGGCCGAGCAGGAAATCCAGTAGCCAACCCCGGCGCCAACCCCACTCTTCCTGAACGCACGGCCCGCCTACCCTCTTGCCCGATTGGATTCAATCAGGCAAAGGCATCCACCTTGTTACCAAGATTCGGCGGGTTGCTGCCCGATGGTTGCGGCAAGGCCGCAAGAAGTTGGGCGGCTCCTTGCGTTTCAATATCCATCGCCTTTTTCAATACTGCAATGGCCACTGCATCGCCCGTCTTCGCTTGGCTCATTTGAGTCGCGGCACTGGCTATGCTACTGACGCTACCGACGTCCATGATCTTCTCCTTGGGGTTACGTTTAATGTAATCGGCTGCGCGCTGAAAAACTTGAGCCTGGCTAAACAGTTTTTCAAGGTTCGGCGACATTGCTGCAGCAGAAGCTAAACACGGGAGGCTG
>CAXNNH010000252.1:0-3646 GCA_964203325.1 Burkholderiales bacterium
TACAAAAATTGCCAATAACGGCGCGTCTCTACCTAACGGTACCACGCTGGGTTTTGCTCCTGGCGACTGGGCTTGTACAAGAGATAACTCGACTAGCCTGATTTGGGAGGTCAAGACTGGAGACGATGGTCTGCGTGATAAGAAGAAGACCTATACCAACTACGATGACCCGACCATGCCCCAAAAACAACTTATTTGGAATAACTTTGCCAATCCTACCTCGGCCGAAATCGATGCCGCTAGCAACAGCGTAGGCTTTGCCAAGGCAGTGAATGCTAAAGCCTTGTGCGGCTTCCGCGACTGGAGGATACCGACCAAAGAAGAACTGAGCTACCTGAAGGGTCAAATTGAGACCTATCTGAGGATTGATGCGACCTATTTTCCGAATACACCGAATGCGGACTCGTATTACTGGTCAAAATCGACGGTGGCGTCTTATCCGGAACGTGCGGTGTACGTGGACTTCATGTATCTAGGGAATTTGGTTAGCAGCCGTTCAACCCCTTAGCATGTGCGTCTTGTGCGCCCCTGAAGAACAAGTAAGGGAGTTGGAAATCACAAATGTACCCATTGCGTTATAGGGTGGATATTCGAATAACATGCACAGTACTTTTCACTCAAAAATCATACAGTTGAATTGCTAGGATGGTAGCTCGGATATCGCCATCCTAGACAGCAAGCTTGCGCTTTTGTCGGAAGCGGTCTTGGCCTTGTCGGTTTGGCACCGGGGAGCAGTGTTCGAGTAATACAGAAGTCGTCAGTATCCCCAAGGGCAAAACAGCAGGGTCGTGCGAATAAAGTAACGACAGCGGCGGACTGCGCCCGGCTGGCCAAGGTGTAGTGATACAATGCGCGGTCATTTTTAACGTCTTGCTAGGAGATTCGTGTGCTAATCAGTTCCGCCTACGCACAAACAGCCGCTGCTGCTGCCGACCCAACGGGTGGCTTGATGCAGATGTTGCCTATTATTGCCATGTTCGCCGTCCTCTATTTTCTGATGGTTCGCCCGCAGATGAAAAAGGCCAAGGAACACAAGATTCTGCTCGACGGACTGGCCAAGGGCGACGAAGTCGTCACCCAAGGCGGTTTAGCCGGCCGCATCACCAAGATCAGCGACAATTTTGTCAGCATCGAAATCGCTAACAACGTCGAAGTTCAGATGCAAAAGCCGGCAATTTCGCTGGTTCTGCCGAAAGGCACGCTTAAAAATCAGTGAGTTCGAAAGCTGAAGAAGGAGAAAGGAAAAAGCCTGCCGCTTTTTCCTACTCCGCATGCTCTAGCTCTTCACGCCGCACGTCTCAAGTCTCATTCCTTACCCCTTCACTAAGCCTATGAACCGCTACCCGCTCTGGAAGTACATCACCGTCGCTGTAGCACTGGCGATCGGCTTCATCTATACCCTGCCCAATTTTTTCGGTGAATCGCCTGCCGTTCAGGTGTCGAGTGCCAAAGCGACGCTTAAAGTCGACACCAAGACTCTGGATCGCGTTGAAAACACATTGAAACTGGCCAGCGTCGACACTAATGGACTTTTTCTCGACACCAACGGGGTCAAGGTTAGACTGAAGGACACCGATACGCAGTTGAAAGCCAAGGATCTGCTGGAAAAGCAGTTCAACCCCGATGCGGCCGATCCGCAGTACGTGGTCGCGCTCAACCTGCTCTCCAGCTCGCCCAAGTGGCTGAGTAATCTTTACGCGCTGCCCATGTATCTCGGACTGGATCTGCGCGGTGGCGTGCACTTTCTGCTCCAGGTCGACATGAAGGGAGCGCTGACCAAGCGCCTCGACTCGGTGAGCGCCGACCTGCGCAGCTTGCTGCGCGACAAAAATGTTCGTCACGGCGGCATAGGCCGCGAGGGTGAACGCATTGTCATTCGCTTCCGCGATGCCGAAACACGCAGTAAAGGACGCATAGCGCTCGCCGATAACCAGCCCGATCTGCTGTTCGCCGATCAGGGTGAAGGTACCGATCTTAAGCTGGTGGCTACCTTGAAGCCTGAAGCCAGCAAGCGCATCCAGGAATTTGCCATCAAGCAGAACATTACTACCCTGCACAATCGGATTAATGAACTCGGCGTGGCCGAACCGGTGATCGCGCAGCAAGGTGCTGATCGTATTGTGGTGCAACTGCCGGGCGTGCAGGATACGGCGAAAGCCAAGGACATCCTCGGCCGTACCGCCACCCTCGAAATTCGTATGGTCGACGACACGCCCGGTTCGCTTGAAGCGGCGCAGTCCGGTCAAGTACCGTTTGGCACCGAACTGTACACCGAACGCGGCGGCATGCCCCTACTGGTCAAAAAGCAGGTGGTATTGACCGGCGACCGGCTGACCGACGCGCAACCGGGTTTTGACAACCAAACGCAGGAACCGGCGGTACATCTCACCCTGGACTCGGCGGGAGCGCGCATTTTCAAGGAAATTACGCGTGAAAACGTCGGTAAGCGGATGGCCATCCTGCTCATCGAGAAAAACAAGGGAGAGGTGGTTACCGCACCGGTAATCCGCGCCGAAATCGGCGGCGGTCGGGTGCAAATCTCGGGACGCATGACCTCGGTCGAGGCCAACGATACGTCGCTGCTGCTGCGCGCCGGTTCGCTCGCTGCGCCGATGGAAATCATCGAGGAACGCACGATAGGCCCCAGCCTGGGTGCTGACAATATCCAGAAGGGCTTTCAGTCGACGATGTGGGGGTTTGCCGCTATCGCTACCTTCATGATCGCCTACTACATGCTGTTCGGTCTCGTTTCCGTACTGGCGCTGGCCGCCAACCTGCTGTTCCTGGTCGCCCTGCTCTCCTTGTTGCAAGCCACGCTAACGCTGCCCGGCATCGCGGCCATCGCGCTGGCGCTAGGCATGGCCATCGACGCCAACGTGCTGATCAATGAACGTATCCGCGAGGAATTGCGGAATGGATCGACACCGCAAGCCGCCATCCACACCGGCTATGAGCGCGCCTTCGGCACCATTCTCGACTCCAACATCACAACACTGATTGCCGGTATCGCCCTGCTTATCTTCGGCTCCGGGCCGGTACGCGGCTTTGCCGTCGTGCATTGCCTGGGCATTCTGACCTCGTTGTTCTCGGCCGTCGTCGTCTCGCGTGCCTTAATCAACCTGATCTACGGCCGTCGTCGCAAACTGGAATCGCTAGCCATCGGCCAAGTATGGAAGCCTGGCAACCTCGGCAGCAACAGTGCCGGCGCTAAATAAGAGGACAAAAAGATGGAATTTTTTCGTATCCGTAAAGACATCCCGTTCATGCGTCACGCCTTGGTGTTCAACGTCATTTCGCTGATTACCTTTCTGCTCGCGGTCCTCTTTCTCTTCTCGCGCGGCTTGCATTTGTCGGTGGAATTTACCGGCGGCACGCTAATCGAGGTTAATTATTCGCAGGCCGCCGAGCTAGAAAAAATCCGGACGGGTCTGTCGAAGTCCGGCTATACCGACATCGCGGTGCAAAATTTCGGCTCCAGTCAGGATGTACTGATCCGCCTGCCACTCAAGGCCGAACAAAATACGGCGCGCATCGGCGAGGCGGTGATGCAGGCCCTCAACGCCGAAGCGCCAGGTGCCACCCTGCGCCGCGTCGAGTTCGTCGGTCCGCAGGTGGGTAAGGAACTGGCGGAAAATGGTGCTCTGGC
>CAXNNH010000253.1:0-3641 GCA_964203325.1 Burkholderiales bacterium
GCCGGCATCTTCCTCGAAAATTACCCGGACGACCTAGAAAAAATGCGTGCAGCGCTCGTGCTCGGTGACCTCGATCCGGTGCTGTATACCGCACATGCCCTGAAGGGAACCCTCGCCATGTTCGGTGCCGATCCGGCGCGCGAACTGGCTCATCGCATCGAGCAGCAAGCCAAACACGGCGATCCTTTGGGTCTGGATGAGCTGCTGCAGGCATTGGGCGATGAAATCGAGCACCTGGCCGTTGTGCTCCGACCGTTAGGGGGATCTGATTAATGGTCATTTCGAGTAAAACGAGAAATCTAGTAGTCAGTCATGTTGAAAAGCAAGGATAAAATCTCACCACCAAGTCACCAAGAATAGAAAGTTTCACCAAGAAAACATGGACCTAACTTGGCGTTTCTTGGTGAACTTGGTGACTTGGTGGTTCGCATTTACGAGGTTTTGGGTGATAGCTGCGTAACATCTGTACGTAACATCAGCAAAAGGAGACAAAAAATGTTCTGGAAAACCCTGTTTTTCGCCCTGCTGGGCGGGCTGCTCAGTACCTCGGCCAGCGCACAGATAACACAAACTACGCAGGCCACACCCTCGGCACCGTCGGCGCAAACAACGCCGGCCGCAGCACTGACCTTTGGCGTGCTCAACCAGCAGAGTCCGCTATTGACCGCCGAACGCTGGAATCCGATTTTTAACTATTTGCAGCAGGTGACCGGTATTTCCTTTGTTTTGCGTATGGGGCAAAACGTCCAGGCGACCGATGCCACAATGGGCAGCGGCGGCTTCGACCTGGTGTTCACCAATCATAATTTTCACCCCAAGTACGACGGGCTGTATCGAGTGATCGCCAGTTGGGGCGACCGCCCAGTGTTTGGCGTAATTGCCGTCGCGGAGAACAGTCCGCTACGTCAGCTCAAGGATCTGGCCGGGAAAACGGTGGCCTATCCCTCACGCGATGCCTTTATGGCCTATGCCGTACCGAAGGCGGCGCTAAAAAAGGCCGGCGTACAGGAGCAGGAAGTGCTAGCCGGCAACCAGGATAGCGCGCTTGGGCAACTGAGCAGCGGCCTGGTCGACGCTGCGGCGGTCAATTCACGCTTTCTCTCGCAATATGCGGCCCGCAAAGGTTTTCGTTATCGCGAACTCTTAACCTCCGAACCTTATCCCGATTTGGCCGTCCTCGTGCATCCGCGCGTCCCGCCGGAACAGGTCAAGAAAATTCAGGCGGCGTTGATCGGCATGAAAAACGATCCGCGTGCGGCGGCCATTCTGGAGCAAAACCAGTTTTCCGGTTTTTCGCCGGCCACCGAGAAGGATTTCGACAGCGTGCGCCGCGCTTACCGCCAGTCTGAGAAATGATTCGACGCATCCGCGCCCTCGGCCTGTCCGGGCGCTTGCTGCTTTTTGCCACCAGCGGCTTGTTGGCCATTACCTTTAGCGGCCTGCTGGTACAGGTTTATGGTTCGCTAGCCAACGCGCCGCGTTCGGCCGAGACATCGGCGCAGGCTATCGGTGAAGCGCTGTTGCCCATCTTGCAGCAGACGCTGGTGACCGGCGACCTGGAAACGGTGCAGCAAACGCTGGAGCGAGTGGTAAAGCATCGCGCACTGGACAAGGCCGAAGTGCAGCAACCGAAGACCCGTCGGGTGATGGCCAGCGCCAGCGATCACAGCGAGAGCGAAGGCGTGCCGCGCTGGCTGCCCTATTTATTTCCGGTGCAGGTTAGCGTGCAGTCGATCCCGATTGCCATCGGCGACGTACTTTACGGCACGCTGACCTTACAGCCCTCGCTCAACACCGCCTTTGTCGACGCCTGGAAAGCCTGCCAACTGGCGTTTTGGGGGGCGGCCTTCTCGCTACTGTGCTTCTTGCCTCTACTGGCCTGGATGCTGCATCGCAACATCGGCCCCTTAAAAACCCTGGCGGCTTCGGTCGCCGCCTTTGGCCACGGCGATTTCTCGCTACGCGCCAAGGTGGCGGGCGCCCCGGAAATTTCGGCAACAGCGGACGCTTTCAACCAGATGGCGCAGCGCGTCGAATCCTTGCTGCAGGAGATCGATGCCTCGCGTTTGTCGGCCGAAGCCTCCAATCGTGCCAAGTCCGAATTCCTGGCCAACATGAGCCACGAAATTCGGACACCGATGAACGGAGTCATCGGCATGACCGAGCTAACGCTCGACACCGATCTGAGCGAAGAGCAGCGCGAATATCTGGAAATCGTCAAATCCTCTTCCGAATCGCTGCTCACGCTCCTCAACGACATTCTCGATTTCTCGAAGATTGAAGCCGGCAAGCTGCTGATCGAACGTATTCCCTTCAATCTCTGGCGCACGGTTGGCGATACCCTGAAAATTCTCGCCTTGCGCGCGCACAGCAAAGGGCTTGAACTCATCAGCGACATTGCCCCGGACGCGCCGATGTTTATCGTCGGCGATCCAGGACGAGTGCGCCAGATATTGGTCAACCTGATCGGCAACGCCATCAAATTTACCGACAACGGCCAAGTCGTTATTCGGGTGCGCGGGGTGCAGATCGAGGGCAGCCAAGCGCATCAGTTGGGTGTGCATTTCAGTATCGCCGATAGCGGTATCGGTATTGCACCTGAAAAGATCGAGAGCATCTTCGACGCCTTCTCACAGGAAGACAGCACGATTACGCGCAAATACGGTGGCACCGGCCTTGGCTTGACCATCTCCGCACGTTTGGCCGAAATGCTGGGCGGACGCATCTGGGTTGACAGCGAAGTCGGGCGCGGCAGCACCTTCCATTTCACTGGACTGTTCGAGCGCGATAGCGCCCATCAAGCCCCCTCCGGCGTATCGCAACTGCCGGGACGCCGAGTGCTGCTGGTCGATGATAATCCCGTGAGCCTGTCGATTTTGTCGCAAATGGTAGCTAGCGCCGGAGCGACGGCGATGGAGGCTCTATCAGGCGAATCGGCACTGGCCCTGCTGGCCAGCGCCGGCACGCAAAGCGCCCAAGCCTACGACCTGATCGTGCTCGACGCCTTCATGCCCGGTCTCGACGGATTCGATACCGCGCAGCGCATCCTTGCCCAGTCGGGAAGCGCGGCCCCCCCTCTGGTCTTGCTCTCGTCGAGTGGTTTGCGCGGCGACGCCCAGCGCTGCCGTGAGATTGGCTTTGCCGCCTATCTGAGTAAACCGATTGGACACGACGAGCTGCTGCAAGCACTCAGCCGCGTCCTCGACGAACACCAGGAACAACAGCCGCAATTAGTCACCCGCTATCTGCTGAAAGACGATCAAGTGCCGCTGCAGGTGTTATTGGTCGAGGATAATCCGACCAACCAAATGGTGGCGACCAAACTGCTGGAACGTTGGGGACACCGCGTGACCGTTGCCGAAAACGGTCTGCTGGCGAACGAAGCGCTAGCGGGCCACCGTTTCGATGTCGTTTTGATGGATATGATGATGCCGGTGATGGATGGCCTGGAGGCAACGCGCCGCATTCGGGCCGCCGAGCAGGCCAGCGGCACGCCCCGCACGCCGATCATTGCCATGACCGCCAATGCCATGCAAGGCGACCGCGAAATCTGCATCGAAGCCGGCATGGACGATTACCTGGCCAAACCAATCGACAGCCAGGAACTGCAAAGGCTGGTCCTGCTTTACGGGGGAGCTAGT
>CAXNNH010000254.1:0-3628 GCA_964203325.1 Burkholderiales bacterium
CTCGGGCCGCAAGGGATTCGGGCCAATGCTATTTCTGCCGGCCCGATCAAGACGCTGGCGGCCTCGGGCATTGGCAATTTTTCCAAGTTGCTGGCCTACAACGCGCATAACGCGCCGCTGCGCCGTAACATCACTATCGACGAGGTGGGTAATGCAGCGGCCTTCCTGCTCTCCGACCTGTCCAGCGGCATCACCGCCGAAATCATGTATGTCGATGGCGGCCTCAATACCACGGCGCTCGGTAATTCCGATCCCTTGCCCGGTTGAGTTTGATTTATTGCCGTGCGTTTAACGCGCGCGGCAATGCGCAGCAGTAAAGCAAAACGCCGACTGTGTGGCAGTCGGCGTTTTTTTGCATTGGCTTCTGCTTCTGCGTTAATGCCGACTATCGTCGAGATGAATCACATCGTCGTGTTCGCGCTGATTGGCGGCATGTTGTCGTTTAACGAGATACATGGCTGAACTGACAAATACACCAAACAGCGTAATGACCCAGTAAATCGACAAATCAACCTTGATCATCAGGTAATACAGCCCCGTCATAATCAGGATAGACAGGTTTTCATTGAAATTCTGCACCGCGATGGAGTGACCGGCCCCCATCAGAATATGGCCTCGGTGCTGCAGTAGCGCATTCATCGGCACCACGAAAAAGCCCGATAAAGCGCCGATCAAAATGAGTAGCGGCACAGCCAACCACAAATCATGAACAAAATTCATGACCAGAACAATGATGCCCATGGCGATGCCGAGCGGAATAACGCGGATCGAGGTACGCAAGGTAATCATTCTGGCCGCGACGATAGCGCCCAAGGCAACGCCGATTGCCACGACGCCTTGCAACATGCTTGATCTGGAGAGATCAAGCTGCAAGGACATTTCAGACCATTTGATAACGATGAATTGCAGGGTGGCGCCAGCGCCCCAAAATAACGTGGTTACCGCTAGCGAGATTTGGCCCAGTTTGTCGCGCCAAAGCAGTTTCAAGCAGTGGTTAAATTCGTGGATTAGATAAAACGGATTTCTTTTCAATGGCTTGTGATCGACGCCTGTGTCGGGGATATAGAGATTGAACACGGAGGCCAGCACATAAAAACCGGCCACGAAGCAAAGAGCCATTTCACTGACTGTATCGATTCCGGTGTCGATCAACGGAAAATCAAACGTCAGTAATCCGTGCGCAATATCGGGTTTTATCAGCATGCCGCCGATGACGACACCGAGAATAATGGCCCCGACGGTGAGTCCTTCAATCCATCCGTTAGCAATGACCAACTGACGGGGCGGCAGGTATTCGGTAAGAATGCCGTACTTGGCGGGCGAATAGGCGGCGGCCCCCAGGCCAACCACCGCATAGGCAATAAGCGGGTGCATACTCAAAAACATCAGGCCGCAACCGAAAATTTTGATGCTGTTGCTGATAAACATCACCCGCCATTTAGGCATCGAGTCAGCGAAAGCGCCGACGAAGGCCGCGAGGACGACGTAGGAAAGGGTAAAGAAGGTTTTGAGTAACGGCTCATACTCGGTCGGCGCATGCATTTCACGCAGAGCAGCGATGGCAATAATGAGTAAGGTGTTATCGGCCAACGCAGAAAAAAACTGCGCTGCCATGATCAGAAAGAAGCCAAAGGGCATGGGGAGAATTGAACGGAGCCAGTTTTGAAGTCGGCGATTTATACCACGAAAGGGGGCAAGTTGTTAGTCTGCGATGAACGCTCGGCCCGCTTGCGCTGCCTCGTGTCTTTTGCTGCACTGCACTTTGTGGGCGAAGCATACGCAGGCAGAGTCAAACGTGAGTAACCAGTCATTTGCTTTCTTGCTTAAGGAGGCGCTGATTAATTCACTTGTGTCATTCCGAACATAGTGAGGAATCTTTAAAATCAAGAATTTAGATTTCTCGTTTCACTCGAAATGACAATTAATCAGCGCTTCCTTAACCGGCTAGCGGCGTATTTTCCAGGACAATTTCGGGGGCAATCAGGCTAAAATACGCGGATATAACCATTTCCCGGTCGCCGCCGCATGAAAGCACTTGTTATCGAAGACAGCGCAAGCAATCGCCAGGTACTTTGTTATTACCTGGAAAAAATGGGAATTAATCCTCTCCCGGCAGAAAGCGGGGCGGCAGGTGTTGAGGTCTTCCGAAAAGAGCAGCCCGATCTTGTTTTACTCGACATTGTTTTGCCCGATATCGATGGTTTTGAGGTGGCGCGCCAGATTCGCCAAATCGAACGTCCGAGCGATTGGACGCCGATTATTTTTCTCAGTGCGCTGAATAAAGACGAGGATCTGGAGAAGGGAATTGCCGCTGGCGGCGACGATTATCTGCACAAGCCGGTCAGCGAAGTGGTGCTTTGCGCCAAGGTACGCGCGATGCAGCGCATCGTTCAGATCCGCCAGTCGCTGCTGGTGATAACGCGCAAGCTCGATGCGGCTAATCACGAGTTGAAGCGCTTGTCGTCCCTGGACGGTTTGACCGGCATCCCCAATCGCCGTCATTTCGATGAGGTTTTGGCGCGCGAATGGCGTCGCGCCTTGCGTCAGGGGGCCGAGTTGTCGATCATCATGTGCGATGTCGACTTTTTCAAGCAGTACAACGACACCTACGGACACCAGGACGGTGACGAGTGTTTACGCCAGGTCAGTCAGTCGCTCACCACGGCGATGGATCGCGGTGGTGATCTGGTCGCGCGTTATGGTGGCGAGGAATTCGTCGCGGTGCTCGCCGACACCTCTTCAGGCGGTGCCCTGTTTGTTGCCGAACGGATGAAAGATGCAATCGGCCAACTGAATTTGCCGCATTCAAGTTCGTCCTTCGGGCGTGTTTCTGCCAGTTTTGGCATCGCCTCGGCGCGTGCATTTCCGGAAATTAAACCATCGATGGTTCTGGAAGCCGCTGATCGGGCACTCTATCAAGCCAAACGCGAAGGTCGAAACCGTGTTTGCCGGGCGGCGGCGCTTGATCTACCTAAAGTCTGAGTCGGAATTCATGGCCCCAAAAACATTAGTAAAAATCCTGATCGTCGATGACAACGATTTGATGAGAACCCTGCTGCGCGGCATTTTGCGCAATGAGGAATATGAGATCGTCGGCGAAGCGAAGAACGGCGTGATCGCTCTGGAAATGGTCGAGAGATTCAAGCCTGATCTGATCTGCATGGATGTGATGATGCCGGAAATGGACGGCCTGGAAGCCTTGCAGAGCATCAAGGCAAGCCATCCGGAGATGCGGGTGGTGATGGTTACCGGAAACCCCAGTGTCGATAATGTTCGCGAGGCCATCCAGAACGGCGCCAGTGGCTTTATCGTCAAACCATTCAATACCGCCAAGGTGTTGAATACCTTGAATCGTGCCTTGCAAACGGCAACGAGTTTGCCGAATCCACCGAGTTCACCGAATCCGCCGAATCCGTCGAAGCCGGCGGCGGTCGAAGTCGGCGCCTGAGTTTCAAAAGCCGTTTCTCCACGCACGCAGTACCGCAAACACATCGACGGCATCGCCCAGATTGGCCTTTCGCGTGTGGGCTGAGGCGCGAACTTCGCTTTCCTGGCAGCGCAGAAACGGGTTGGTGGCTTTCTCAAGTGCCAAAGTCGATGGGATTGTAGGCAAACCTTGCGCGCGTGC
>CAXNNH010000255.1:0-3623 GCA_964203325.1 Burkholderiales bacterium
ATCCTCAATCGACAGCTCGGCCAGCGTGCGTCTGACAACGTTAATTCCGGCGCTGTTGACGAAGATGTCGATCTGTCCGAGTTGCTCAATGCTCCAGCTAACCAAGGTCTCGACGCTGTGCGGATCGCCGACGTCGACCGGGTGATGGATGATCGCGGGAGGGCCGGCGAAGGTGGCTGCCGCTCTGGCCAATACCTCCTGCCGACGACCGGCGATTACGACGCGACATCCCGCCTGCGCCAAGGCGACGGCGGTGGCCAGGCCGATGCCCGTCCCGCCACCGACAATCAATGCCGTTTTGCCGTCCAACTGCCCCATGTAACCTCCCTCGCCAGAAGCGACAGCTTGCGATAGATTCAAATTCAGGTTGAAACTTCGTCCGTTGCCCGTATCGGCTCGCCCTTGCTTAGGCGAGCAGTGAACCAGAAGGTGCTGCCAACGCCCGGCTGGCTGTCGACGCCGATGCTGCCGCCCATCATTTGCGCCAGGCGTTTGCTGATCGCCAGACCCAAGCCGGTACCGCCGTATTTTCGCGTTGTCGATCCATCGCCCTGTTCGAAGGCGGTGAACAGCCGCTTTTGATCGTCGGCGGCAATGCCAATGCCGCTATCCTGTACTTCAAAGTGCAGCAGAAGGTTGTTCGCCTCTGTTTCCAGCGGCCAAACGCGGACGGTGACCGAGCCTTCGGTGGTGAACTTAAGCGCGTTGTCGATCAGGTTGACCAGGATCTGCCCAAGGCGTAGCGAGTCACCCAGCAAAGGCTGGCTGGCTAGCTCCGGCAAGATTTCAATGCCCAGTTGCACCCCCTTTTCAGCGGCCTTTGGCCCGAGCAAGCGGTTCATGTTTTCCAGAACTTCACGCAGTTGGAAGTGGATACGTTCAAGACTGATGCGTTCAGCTTCGAGCTTGGAAATATCCAGAATGTTGTTGATGATGCCGAGCAGGCGCTGTGCGCCTTCGCTGACTTTGCTCAGTTGATCGATCTGTTTTGGATCGCTGGCCCGGCGCAATGCCAAGGTGGTCATGCCCATGATGGCGTTCATTGGCGTGCGCAGCTCGTGGCTCATGTTGGCCAGAAAGGTGCTCTTGGCCCGGTTCGACGCTTCGGCCGCTTCCTTGGCCACGGATAACGCAACGGTACGTTCCTGAACCAGCGCTTCCAGGTGATTACGGTAACGATCAAGCTCGACTTCGGCCTGTTTGCGCGCCGAAATGTCGCGAGTGACGGCGAGGTGCACTATCGCTCCTTTATCCTGCATCGGAACGGCATGCGTCTCCAGCCAGCGACGCCCGCCTTTCAGACCCTGCGCCTGGTATTCCATCTGCGCCGGTTGGCCGGAAATCACCCGCTGGTGCAGATCGGCAAAACTGCTCCGGTATTCCGGCGCAATCACCTCCAGCACCGGCTGCCCGGCCACTTGTTCCAGCCTATCCGCCTCAATCATGACCAGTCCGGCCGGGTTTATATCAACCAGACGCCCCTGTTCATCGATGATCTTGATGCATTCCGGTTCATTCTCGATGATGGTGCGCAGGTGGTTTTCGCTATCGAGCAGTTTGGCCTCGGCTTGCTTGCGCTCGCTGATGTCGGTGACGGTACCAAGATAGCCGAGCAGATCGCCCGTACTTGCGCTCAAGCGGCAAGACTGACCGAGTACCCAGACAACACTTCCGTCGGGACGCAGAAAACGGTACTCCAGTTTGAAGGGGCGTCCCTCAGCGACCGACGCCTCCCATTCGGCGTAGATTTTCGCTTGGTCTTCTGGATGCAATGCGCCCGCCCAACCGTCGCCTTTGGCGGATTCCAGACTGAGTCCGGTCAATTCAAGCCAACGTGGATTGACGAACACGCATTTTCCCTGCGCGTCGGTTTCAAACACGCCGACCGGCGTGGCCTCGATCAGCGCCTGCCAATGGCGCTCGCTATCCGTGAGCGCCAACTCCAGGTCTTTGCGCCGGGTAATATCTTCGACGACGGCGATGAAATATTCAGCCTGGCCGACGGCGTCAAAAACGGCCGATATGGTCACATGCCCCCAGACGATGCGACCCTCCTTGCGCCGATAGCGTTTTTCAAGACTGAAGCTATTGATCGCACGCTCGCCGATCTCGCGCATCTGATCGGTGCCAAGATGGAGATCCTCGGCATAGGTTACATCGTGGAAACTCATCTGCTCCAGTTCGCCTCGGCTGTACCCAAGAAACGCGCAAAAGCAATGGTTGATGCGCAAAAACCGGCCCGTGGCTACATCGACGTGGGCAACGCCCACCGCCGCTTGCTCGAAATTGGCCCGGAAGCGCGCCTCGCTTTGGCGCAAGGAAGTGGTGAGTTCGCCGGCCATCTGCTCGGCGCGGCGACGGGTGTTGACCAGTGCCCAGGTAATGGCAAACAGCAGCAGACCGATAATCAGGATGGCGGTAAATTCGACCCACGGCGGCTCAAACTTGGTCGCCGCACTAAATCCGGGCAATGCGCTGTAGCGCAATGTCCAAGTGCGCCCCTCCAGTTCCAGGCGCGAAACCAGAAGCAGTCCGGAAGGCGTCGCATTGGTGGCGACTTTTTTCTCGCTGTCGAAGAGCAAGGCTTCGGCATGCACGCTGTCGCCGTCGAATATTTCAAGGCGAATGTTGTCCAGATCGTCGCTGACGATGCCTTCCATCATGTCATTCATGCGGTAAGGGCTGTAAGTCCAGCCGAGCAGAGCGGCGCGCCGCTGCTCGACCGTTTGCGGCAACGCGCCTCTGGCATAAACCGGGTGGTAAGCGAGGATGCCGGCTTGCACATCGGTACTGGTTTCCTGCACCAGTTGCACCTTGCCGGAAAAAACCGCCAGCCCGCTATCCCGTGCCGCTGCCATTGCAGCATGCCGCACCGGCTCGGAAAACATGTCGTAGCCGAAGGCCCGCAGATTGCGGCCCGAGAAAGGCTCCAGGTAGATGATGCTGGAGTAGTCGGCACGCTGACCGGAGGGTTTTACCACGTAGTCGGGAAATCCCTGGCGACGGATGCTGCGCAAGTGCGCTTCAAACTGCTCGGGCCGAATGTATTGCGCAAAGCCGACGCCTTGAATCCCCCGAAAGGTCTGGTCCAACTCCAGCTTGTCGATGTAGCGCTTCCATTCGATGCGATCCACGTTTTCCGAAGCGGCAAAAAGACCTGCTCCGCCGCGCAGGATCTGCGTATACGAACTCATGCGCAGGCTGATTTTGGTGCCGATGCGCGCCGATTCGGCCTGAAAATGATCGCGCAGATTGTATGCGTGCCGCACGTCTAGTTCGCGCCAGAGCAAAACCAGGGCGATCAACGACAGCAGCAGAACCAGCGCCGGTGCAAAATAAAGACCTTTTTGCAAGCGGTCGGGAAAAAGAGGGGTAGCAGTCATGGTGGCTAATCGTTGATGATTGTTGCTGTTTGTTCAGAAAAAAATGGCCGGATTTTGCAGCAAAAATCGATAGTCGCCAAGGGCGTCTCCTCTGCAAGCCGCGCCAATGCTCGTTCTACAAGGCACCTGCCCGGAGAGAGCCTGTTTACGCCACTCTCCAGCCCACCCCCCTGAAGACCGTTTATCCATGCGCCTCTCCGGGCACCTCCGTTCTGCGAACGGACAAACGGCCCCGGATAA
>CAXNNH010000256.1:0-3622 GCA_964203325.1 Burkholderiales bacterium
CGTATCGGACTGGCGCAAGCAGGCTTTGATGCGCTGCGCGACTTCGATTAACACTTGGTCACCAAAAACGTGGCCTAGCGAGTCGTTGATATGCTTGAAGCGATCAAGATCGATGAAAATAATGGCGAAACTCTTCTGTTCGCGGGCACACAAACCGAGCGAAAAATCGATGCGCTCGTGCAGCAGAACACGATTCGGCAAGCCGGTCAGCGCATCGCTATAAGCCAGTTCCTCAATCCGTTGGGTAGCCGCCAGCTTTTCAGTCAGATCTTTAACGAAAGCGATGTAATGCAGGGTTTCCTGCGCGTGCGACATGACGCGCACCAAAGAAACGAGCGCGGGTACGTCGCCACCGCCCTGCCGCTGGTAGTAAGCCTCGCCTTCCCAGGAATTGGCATGGTCGAGTTCCTTAAGCAATTCCTGTCCAAAAATAGCGTGATGCGGCGAACGGATCATGCTCCACAGTGTTAGCCCCTTGATCTGCTCGAAAGCGAGTCCGGTCAGTCGCGTAAAGCTCGGATTAGCCGCCTCGATGGCGCCCTGCCGATCAGCGACACAAATGGCGTCAAGGCTGGATTCAAATACTTCGGCAGCGAGTTGTAACCGTGCTTCGTTGGCCAGTTGCTCGGTAATGTCGCGGAAGGAATAGACGCGGCCAATCGGCCGGCCGCGCGCCAACTGTGGCATCGAAACACGCTCCAGAACACGTCCGCTGCGTAACATCACCACATCGCGGGATTCGCTCAGACTGCAATGGGTAATGGCGCCGACGCGACTGGCGTACTCGGCGCTATTCAACACATTACGCGTCATCCACAGATGCGTCGCCGCATCGTCGCGGTGTGTCAGCAGCTCGTTCGGTATAGCCCACAGCTCGGCAAAGCGCTGGTTGTAGCCACGCACGACGCCCTCGGTATCGGTGACCAGAATACCGTCGGCCGTCGATTCCAGCGTGGCGCGTAATTCGGCCAGCAAGTTTTCCAGCTCCTGCTCGACACGCCTTTGTTCGGCCTTGTTAGAAATGGCTACTTGAAATACCACAAGATCTGCCGCTAGCCTGACCCGACTGACGCGGCGCTCAATCGGCGTCGTGCTGCCATCCTTGCGCAACAAGAGAGTGTCGGAAAAAATTTGATCGGTCAGTCCGGCCGCGACATCTTCCCAAAAAAACTGGTCTTCCGGCGTTGCGGCCAGATCGATGACGGCTTTGCCGATCAGCTCACCAGGTTCCATCTGCAGCATGCGTGCAGCGACCCGGTTAACAGCAACGATACGTAACTCCAAAGGATCGACCAGCCAGACCGCCTCGATCATTCCTTCGAGCAACGGTTGCCAGCGCTCCACATTCATGGCGCGACCTCGCCTCCCGCCAGGCTGCTCGCCCGTTCAAAGAAATAGCAAATATGCTGACGCGGTGAAAGATAGCTCATCACCTGGCGCGGCAGCAACACCGGCTTGATGCTACGCCTGACGCCCAGATCTGCCTGCTGTTCAAGATCTACCACCAGCGCCTCTTCCTTGGGAATATGTTGATCGTAGACAATCAAGCGGGGTTTGAGCGGGCGCGAGGAATTGACTGAAACGACCATCGCGTAACGGTCGTCGGTTAGCTGCACAACCGAGCCGGGGGGGTATACGCCCATCATGCGGATGAAGACACTCATCGTCTTGCTGTCGAAGCAGCCCTTCATCTGGGTAAAGATGGTCGACAAAGCCTCGTGCGGCGTCAGTGCGGACGCCGGGTGGCCCGGATTGCACAGATTGTCGTATTGATTGGTCAGTGTCACGATACGCGCCAGCGGCGAGATGCGCTCGTTGAGCGAGTGCATTGGGTAGCCGCTACCGTTGGCGAGTTCATGATGCTGGGCAATACACAACAATGCCGCGCTCGAAATTTCCATCTTCTTGCCCAGGGCAATCCCGTAATTCACATGCTCCTGGTAAAGCTTCTTTTCGGCGCTGGAGAATAGCTCGTCGCCCCAGCGTAGTCGGTTAGGCAGCTCCTGCTTGCCGATATCGTGCAGCAGAGCGCCGACACCCAGCTCCTGCAAGTCTGCATCGCTCATCCCGCATGCCTTGCCGAGCAGCAAGGAAAGTACTAGCACATTGATCGAGTGCAGCGAGGCACGATCGCCGATTTGCTCCGACAGCAGCCGAATACTACTTTCTTCAAGGCCCTGCAGTTGTCCTTGGACTTCCTCGATCAGCAGCAAGGCTTGGGCACGCGATTTATCGGGCTGCGCCCTAGTCTGTTCGAGTACCTGCTTATAGATCTTTGAGGCTTGAGAATACTGGCGCTCGCACGCTTTCAGGCTGGCGTTCTGACTGCCGAGCAGCGCTTTGCGCTGCTGCCGTTGCAGGTCTTCCGGCGAGATGGACGCAGGAGTGAGATTTTTGGTTTCCTCCGGCACGTCCTCGGGATCGCTTTTTTCTGGCGAATAACGAATCCGTTCGATACCCAGGGTACGCAGGGTGGCGATTTGCTCGGGCGACTGAATCTTGAAACTGCTCAGCGGAAAAGGATGCGATATCCACCCGAGATCAACATAAACGTACAAACCGATGCGTAAGTCGGCGATATCGATAAATTGTGCTTGGGTATCCGTCATGGTCTCGACTGCAAAAGGGGTTGGTTTGCTTTTACGATGAGAAGCATACTGCAATGTCCGTCGGACGAACAAAGAGATATGTACCAAGGTAGTTGCACGAATGTCAATGTCGCTAGTCTTTCGGAATAGTTATTAACAGTCAATATGTTACGAACGGAATATTTGTATCTAATTGATTTGTTTGATTTCTATCTTTTTTTGGCGACTCATGGAGACGGAAAAGACGGGAACAACAAGCATGCAGTTGTCGCTGAAAGGTAACTACTCAGCATCCCAACCCCGCACGGGGGCAGGCATTCACGAAGAAACTGCGGGAAGGCTGTACCGCGCGGCGGCAACAATAACGAGATTCTTGTCGATGACCATGATCGCCCGAGTGGCGCGACTGCCAGAAATGGCGGTTTCACCGGCGTCAAGATCGAAAAAGTCTGAGTCCAACGCACGACCCGGGATCGCGGTGATGACAACGCGCACAACTGGGCTGACTTCATCATGAAGACCGAAGGCGTGTTCCCGAACACGACCCGTGTCGTTATGCCTGTCCTGTGCAACCACTGTGACGAGCCGGCCTGCATCCCGAAGTGTCCCCTCGTGCCCAGCGCGATTTTCAAAACGCCCGATGGCACGGTGCTCATCAACCACGAGACCTGTACCGGCTGCAAAGCGTGTCAACAGTCCTGCCCGTACAGCAACCCGGTTCTGGATGAGCGTAGCCGCGCTGGGAGGATCAGACCGCGATGCTTGCCGGATGCACATCTTCCGGGGCGGACACGGCCAGGGCTGCCGGCGCGCCGATCCCGGCGATGAATCAGTACGATTCGATGGAGTTCCTCTATCTGCTGCTGTTTCGGGAAAACGAAGCCCGGAGCAGCCAGGACGCCGCCAAACTCTCCGAAGCACTCGAATTTCAGCGGCGATTCTTTAATGCCAATCTGGCTGCCTGGATCGGCAAGTTCTGCGCTGCCGTCAGGTCTTCGGCCCAGTGCAGGTTTTATCGTGAGTTGGCTGATTTG
>CAXNNH010000257.1:0-3609 GCA_964203325.1 Burkholderiales bacterium
CGCTAACAGAGCATGTTGCGCACACGCAACCCCAGCCGCCCTGTCCTAATAGCCTGTTCGTCAAGAACCTGGAAATTTGACTCGCCGGATTTGGGCGCGCTACTTCGTTGCAAATCGCTTGTGTGGCTTGCCACACGGCGCGCTTTGCGCCTTGCATCGCCTCCCTAATGTACCGATCAACCGTAGTGGTCGAGCCTCCTGCGACTCAAAGCAGTCGGTGACCCAAGCCCTCCGGCAGGCAGCTTCGGTGCGCTTAATTATAAGGCGATCCCCTGAGAGCCGCGCCAGTGCTTGATCTACAGAGCACCTACCCGGAGAGCCAGTGTTTACGCCACTCTCCAGCCTACCCACCCAGAGATCGTTTATCCACGCGGCTCTCCAGCCAACCACTTCGGAAAGAATACTGAAGCTGAGACCATCAGTGGCCGGTAACGCAGGCGCTGAAGCCGGCTTCTCCAGAGGCACCCGAGAAGGAAAATCCCTTCCGCCCAGCTCGCCCGCCCCTCATCGGCTTCAACTTGATACGCGGCGCTCGCTAGCGTAAGGTGCATTCCAATGAACCCGCCCTCTTTTCCCAACACGCCGAACATGGCCGCCGATCTACTGCAAAAGCTTAATAAAGAGCTGGCCAGCAAGCGTGCTCTGGTTGTCGACCGCCACACCAATGCGCGCACCTCGCTGCGCATCATGCTGTCTACCCTCGGCATTACGTCGGTGCATAACGCCAGCAATTCGGCCGAAGTCATCCGCCAGGTCAATGGGCACCGTTTCGACATCATTCTTTCCGACTACCTGCTGGACGACGGTCGCGATGGGCAACAATTGCTGGAGGAACTGAGGCTGCAGCATTTGATTCCCCTATCCACCGTTTTCATGATTATCACCGGCGAGCGCGCTTATCAAAAAGTCGTCTCGGTCGCCGAATTGGCCCCCGACGATTATCTGATCAAGCCGTTTACCGTCGATCAATTGGAAGGCCGGCTGATGCGGGCCATCTACAGGAAGCATTTTTTTTCCCGCATTTTCGAGCTGCTCGACCAAGGCGCTTACGCCGATGCCCTCGCGGCCTGCGAACCGCTGCTCGCTGCGCAGACTGGTTTTCATTTTGACACGCTGCGCTTCAAAGGCGAGATTTTGAACGTGCTCGGTCGCTACGAAGAGGCCGAGGGTGTTTATCGGCAGGTACTGGCCAGCCGCGTTGCCCCGTGGGCGCGCATGGGTCTGGCCGTTGCCCTGCGCGGCAAGGCGCAACTGGAAGAAGCCGAGAGTCTTGGGCAAGCCATCGTCGATGAATTCCCGGAGTATATGGCGGCCTATGATTTCGTCGCCGAAGTCCGCGAGGAACTGGGCAAACTGCCCGAAGCACAAGCCATGCTGCAGCAGGCGACCGCCATTTCGCCGAACAATTCGGCACGCCAGCGCATGGTCGGCGACGTGGCCGTGCGCAATAAGGATCTGCCGGCTGCCGAACGCGCTTTCAGCAAGGTGCTCGAACGCCATCGGGGATCGTCGCTGAAAAACCTGGACGACTACGCCAATTTATCGCGCGTGATGCTCGACCAGGGCCATACCGAAGGCGTCCGACAGATTGCACAGGAACTGCGCCGCGAGTTGCGCGGCAACCCGCAAGGCGAGCTGGCGGCGCTGGTGATTGAAAGCCTGTGCGCCCACAAAGAAGGGGAAGCCGGCAAAGCCAGGCTGGCGCTGGACAAGGCGTTGGCATTGCACGGCACGCTGGAAGGTGATGGCGAAAAGACCGGGCTTTCAGAAAAAATCGCCGTCGACCTGGCCCATGCCTGCCTGATCGCCGGCGATGAAACGTCAGGGCAAAAAATTTTGCGCAAGGTTGCGGCCGAGAACCACGAAAACCGCAGCATGATGGCGCACATCGAAGGCGTTTTTGCCAAAACAGGGATGGAGGAGAGCGGCCAGATACTGTTGGCCCAGGTCGGTCGGGAAATCATCGAGATCAACAACCAGGGCGTTATGGCCGCGCGACAGGGCGATTTGCAAGAGTCGGTTAAACTTTTGAGCAAAGCTGCCGATCAAGTACCTAATCTGCAGTTTTTGGTCAATGCCACAAAGGCCATTTTTACGCTGTTGGAGCGTACTAGCTGGGATGTTCTGATGGCGGAACGCGGACTGCGCTACCTGCAACTGGCGCAAGCGAAGGATGGACGCAGCACAAAAGTGATTTCAGCGCGTGAACTGTATCAGCGCGTAGCGCGCAAATATGGCGTGACCATCGTCGGCATTGGTGGCGCGCGCAGCGTTAGCGAGAAAATGGGCGTCTAGCCGCGCCCGGCATTGCACCGACGAGGCCACCATGAAATTCGCCGTTCGCTACTGGTCTTCATTCCTGCCCAAGGTATCCGGTGAAATCTACGACTTCGACGAACACCCGCACTGGATTGATTACTCGTTGCACCCGGCTAGTAAGCTCGGCCTGCACAATGCCTTATTAGCCGTATACGACCGTCTGGAAATTCTCAAAGCGCACGGCGGACGCTACGACTGTGCGATTTTTGTCCTCGAAAACGGCACAGCCGAACGGCTTTCGCGTGAAATCGCCAACAAGTTGTTCACCGCCCTGCCTCGGGGCGAAGTGCAATGGCTGGACATCAAAAAATTCCTGCTCCCTATCAAACCGGAAGTACCGGCCATCACCGCACCGCCGTTGCCCCCTTCGCCGAATACCCCGCCCCCCAGCCCCTCGCCACCGGCGTGCATGGCGCACACGCACACCGGCTACGACGACTTGGACATATCGCCACACCTGCTGGATATTGACGTGTAATGCGCAGCGGGCGTTATGCGATTCGGTGGATTCGGATCGGGCTAAGGGGAAGAATCGGGTTCCGATGCCGGGGTAAGCGCATCGCCGTCCTGCGGCGTAACGGTCACCGCCACATCAAGCTCATGCGCACCGCCACCGAGGATGACGCCGCGTAGCGGCGAAACGTCGCCGAAGTCGCGGCCCCAGGCGAGTGTGATGTGCTGGGTAGCGGGTAATACATCGTTGGTCGGATCGAAATCTACCCAACGCCCCTTGCCGCGCCCCTCGGCATCGTTGACCGGGCAATACACCGAAATCCAGGCGTGCGAGGCGTCAGCACCGACCAGGCGCGGCTGTCCTTCCGGCGGATGCGTGAGCAGATAACCGCTGACATAGCGCGCAGCCAGCCCGAGCGAACGCAGACAGGCCAGCATCACATGCGCAAAGTCCTGACAAACGCCACGCTTCTCGGCCAATACATGCAACACCGGCGTGGCCACCGTCGTCGCCTTGGGGTCGTAGTCGAACTCGGTATTAATGCGACTCATCAAGGCATGTACCGCCTCTAGCAATGGCCGCTCCGGCGCAAAACAATCTCGGGCATAGGCCGCGAATTCATGTTTGACCCGCACGTAGGGCGACTCGAATAAATAGCGCACCGCATCGAGCCGCACCGGCAGCGCACCGCAGGCCAGCGCGGCGCACACGCGCTCCCAGGGCGGCGAAGCCATCTCGCTTAATCCCCGTGGCCGTACTTCGATCAGGCTCTCGGCCCGCACCCGCAAGCTGCGGTGCGGCACTTCAATGGCAATCTGCGTCACCGGATTGCCAAA
>CAXNNH010000258.1:0-3584 GCA_964203325.1 Burkholderiales bacterium
AGGAATATGAGATCGTCGGCGAAGCGAAGAACGGCGTGATCGCTCTGGAAATGGTCGAGAGATTCAAGCCTGATCTGATCTGCATGGATGTGATGATGCCAGAAATGGACGGCCTGGAAGCCTTGCAGAGCATCATGGCAAGCCATCCGGAGATGCGGGTGGTGATGGTTACCGGAAACCCCAGTGTCGATAATGTTCGCGAGGCCATCCAGAACGGCGCCAGTGGCTTTATCGTCAAACCATTCAATGCCGCCAAGGTGTTGAACACCCTGAATCGCGCCTTGCAAACGGCAACGAGTTTGCCGAATCCACCGAATTCACCGAATCCGCCGAGTTCGTCGAAGCCGGCGGCGGTCGAAGCCGGCGCCTGAGTTTCAAAAGCCGTTTCTCCACGCACGCAGTACCGCAAACACATCGACGGCATCGCCCAGATCGGCTTTTCGCGTGCGGGCTGAGGCGCGAACTTCGCTTTCCTGGCAGCGCAGAAACGGGTTGGTGGCTTTTTCAAGTGCCAAAGTCGATGGGATTGTAGGCAAACCTTGCGCGCGTGCGGCGGTAACCTGGCGGACGCGCTCCTGCACATGGGGATTACCGGGTTCTACGGCCAGTGCGAAGCGCAGATTGGCTTCGGTGTACTCATGGGCGCAGTAGACAGCGGTATCGTCGGGTAGCGCAGCCAGACGCGCCAATGAGTCGGCCATCTGCGCCGCCGTTCCTTCAAAGAGACGACCGCAGCCGGCACCGAACAGCGTATCGCCACAAAAAAGGTTTCCTGCGCCGTAATAAGCCAGATGTCCACACGTATGCCCAGGTACCGCGAGCACCTGAAATTCGAGGTTCAGGGCGTCGATGTGTATCGTTTCGCCACCCTGCAGAGGCTGGGTGATGCCTGTGATAGACTCCTGCGCCGGACCAAAGACCTCTGCCGAATACTCGGCAAGCAAGTCGGCAACGCCGCCCTGATGGTCGTCGTGGTGATGCGTAATCAGGATGCCGACCAGCGTCAAACCCTCTCGCCGGAGTAGGTCAAGCACGGGTTGGGCCGCGCCGGGGTCGACCGCGACAGCGGAGTTGCCGCTGTGCAGCAGCCAGATATAGTTGTCTTTGAAGGCCGGAATTCGGGATACGGTAAGCATTGCGTGAACCCTTGTGTTAAACAGCGCGCCATTGTGGAAGAAGGTCGGAAAATGTCAATTCCTTGCAGCCTGGCCGGGCTTGACGCCTGGCTGCAGACCCCTCAGGGTCGTTACATTATGGATTGGGAGCGGGCGCACGTCGATGCGCTGTTGGCCGATGTATTCGGTTACAACGCGCTGCAGCTCGGTTTGCCGCAGGTCGATTTTCTGGGGCATAACCGTATTCCCTTGCGTCAGAGGGCCGGCGAGTCGGGAGCTGTCGATGTGTTGTGTGATTTGCGCCAGCTCCCATTTTCAGCACAGAGCGTTGACTTGGTCGTATTGCCGCATGTTCTTGAATTTCACGCCGATCCGCACCAAATTTTGCGCGAGGTCGAGCGCGTGCTGATTCCCGAGGGGCAACTGGTGATTATTGGATTCAACCCCTTGTCGCTCTGGGGTTTGCAGCGCCGTCTGGCGCGCTGCCGCAACTGCTTTCCGTGGAATGGCGATTATATTTCGGTCTTGCGTCTGAAGGACTGGCTACAGTTACTTGGATTTGAGGTTGATCGTGGCCATTTCGGCGGTTACCTGCCCCCCTTCGAGCAAGAACGCTGGCTCAAGCGCGCACACTTCATGGAGGCTGCCGGAGATCGCTGGTGGAGTTTTGCCGGTGCAGTCTATCTGCTGCGAGCGGTCAAACGGGTGCACGGTATGCGTTTGATCCTGCCGGCGTGGAAGCAGGGGCCAGTTCCCCGCAAAGCACTGGCCGCCGTAACGCGCCAGGAGATTTTCTGATGGAGCGTGCGCCGAGTCAGATGAAGAAGATGTCAAACCTAGCCCCTCTGGAAGCCAAGACTATGCTCGATCTACAGAGGGTCTGCCCGGAGAGCCAGTGTTTACGCCACTCTCCAGCCCACCCTCCTGGAGATCGTTGTTCCATGCGCCTCTCCGGCTAGCCAGCGCAAAAATTTTTGAAATCAACCGTATTTAACCCCTACTATCGACGAGCACTATGAGCCAATCAATGAGCAATGAAAATATCATTAATGTCTACGCCGATGGCGGTTGTCGCGGCAATCCTGGACCGGGCGGCTGGGGGGTTTTGCTGCAGAGCGGAGACGAGGAGAAAGAGCTGTGGGGCGGCGAACCAGGAACAACCAACAACCGCATGGAACTGACCGCTGTTATTCGCGCCCTTGAAAGCTTTACGCAGCCGACCCGCGCCCATGTGCATACCGACTCGCAGTATGTACAAAAAGGGATTAGTGAGTGGATTCACAACTGGAAGCGCAATGGCTGGCGTACTGCCGACAAGAAACCAGTAAAGAATGCCGATCTCTGGCAGATTCTCGATGGGCTGGCCCAGCAGCATCAAGTGCGCTGGATTTGGGTCAAAGGGCACGCCGGGCACGTTGGCAACGAACGGGCCGACCTGCTGGCCAATCGCGGCATTGATGAACTGCTGGTGCGTGCGCGCTAGCAAATAGCCCATTCATCCTGCTGGCTTATCTGAACACTTGGATAAAAACCACATGCGACAGATTTTTCTTGATACCGAAACGACGGGCCTGGAGCACAAGCTCGGGCATCGCATCATTGAAGTGGCCTGTGTCGAGATGCGCAACAGGCGCTTGACGCAGCATCACTTTCATCGCTACCTCAATCCGGATCGGGATATCGATGCCGGCGCGCAAGCGGTGCATGGGATTACGCGTGAATTCTTGCAGGACAAACCGCATTTTCGTGACATAGCCAGCGAGTTTCTCGACTTCGTGCGCGGTGCCCAACTCGTGATCCACAACGCCGCTTTCGATATTGGCTTTCTTAATACGGAGCTAGCGTTACTCGATAGGCCGCCCATCGAAACGGTGTGCCCGGATATTTGCGATACCTTGCGCATGGCCAAGGAGTTGTTCCCCGGCAAGAAAAATAATCTGAACGCGCTATGCGACCGCTATGGTGTCGACAATACCCACCGCACCTTGCATGGTGCGCTCCTTGATGCCGAGATTTTGGCCGAAGTTTATGTGGCCATGACCCGTGGTCAGGAAAGCCTGATCATGGAAGTCGAACATCCAAATGCCGTACAGTTCGATGCCGACGGGCGCATCAAGGTCAAGGCCGAACGTAAAGCGCTGTCCATTCTGCGTGCCAGCGATGCTGAACTGGCGGAACACAGCGCCCAGTTGGCGGCCATTCAGAAAGAAAGCAAAGGCAAGTGTCTATGGTTGTCGGACGAGGCGCAGGGCTGATTCGTTGCATGGGAAGCCTCGTTTGCTACGGGCGCTGGCTGTCCTTCGCCGTTTATCTGCTCGCCACGCCGCTCGGCGCCGCGACGGCGCCGCCCCTGCAGCCGTGGATCGATGCCACTTATGAAGGCGGTACCTTGCAGGTGCCGCCCGGCACCTATTCCGGGCCGGTGACGATTACGCGCGCCATCACGATCGAGGGGCAGGGCCAAGCGAC
>CAXNNH010000259.1:0-3583 GCA_964203325.1 Burkholderiales bacterium
TTTTGCCGCTTTTTCTTTTTACGCGGCGCTTCAACGGCGTTCAAACAAAGCGATGGATTCGACGTGCGAGGTATTGGGAAACATATTGACCACTCCGGCACCGCGAAAACGATAGCCTTTGGTATGTACCAGGATGCCTGCATCGCGGGCGAGCGTGGCCGGACTGCACGAGACATAAACGATGCGATGCGGCGCACCCCCGCCCTCTGCGTCGAGCGAGTTGACCAGCTCAAGCGCTCCATCGCGCGGGGGGTCGATCAGCATCTTGTCAAAGTGACCGAGCGCGGCCAGCGTTTCCGGGGTGGCCTCGAACAGATTGGCAACACGATAGTCGGCCTGTCCTGCCAGCCCGTTGGCCGCAGCATTCTCGCTGGCACGGCGCACCAGTTCGGCGCTGCCTTCGATGCCCAGCACCGTCGCGCCGGAGCGGGCTATGGGCAGCGTGAAGTTGCCCAGACCGCAGAATAGGTCGGCTATCCGTTCTCCCGGTTGCGGGTTCAACAAGTTCATGGCGCGGCGCACTAAAACGCGGTTGACGGCGTGATTGACCTGCGTAAATTCGGTGGGCGAGAAAAAATGTTCGACGCCAAACTCCGGTAGGCAGTAGGACAAGGCCGGCCCTTCTTGTGGACAAAGACGATAGGCCGTGGCGGGTCCCTTGGGCTGTAAATAAAAAACAACGCGGTGCTGATCGGCAAAATCGCCCAGCAGTGCTTCGTCGGCGGCACTGGGCGGTGCCAGATTGCGCAAGACCAAAACGGTGATGTGTTCGCCGACCGCTACTTCGATCTGCGCGATTTGATCCTTGATCGACAAGCGGCCTATCAGGCTGCGCAATGGCATCAGCATGACCGACAAATGCGGAGGAAGAACCTCGCACTGCTGCATGTCGGCGATGAAGCTGCTCTTTTTTTCGTGGAATCCAATCAGGATTCCCCCTTTTTTCGCTACCCAACGCACCGAAAGTCGCGCCCGGAAACGGTAACCCCACGGTGAGCCAACAATCGGCGCATAGAGTTGCTCGGCTTTGAGTTTACCAAGGTGCCAGAGGTTGTTTTCGAGCAGGCGCTGCTTGGCTGCCACCTGTGCCAAGGGGTCAAGGTGCTGCATGCTGCAGCCGCCGCATACGCCAAAATGCGGGCAGCGCGGCTGCACACGGTTGCCCGAGGGCTTCAGCACACGCAGGGTATGGGCCAGCTCATAGCTTGGCTTGCGCCGATAGCAGTTGTATTCAACCACCTCGCCCGGCAAAGCTCCCTCGACAAAAATGGTTTTGCCGTCCAGGCGGGTGATACCGCGCGCTTCGTGGTCAAGCGATTCGATGCTTCCGATGGGCATGCGATGTTCCCGCAAAAAAATCGCGCCATTGTAGCCTTCATGCGGGGTTTTTCAATAAGCGGGATGCTGTAAGTAAGGAGATAAACCCTCTTTTGTTGCGCTGCAACATGCTCTTTGCCCGATACCCTCTGAAAAGTGTTAGGATTCCGCCCTGATCGACGTGCACGCCGGTCAGAAAAATTTCTGGCATGACTTAACAATCTTTTATCGATAAAGGATTTTCATATGAAAAATTCGCTCCTCGTTGCTGCTCTGATCGCTCTTGCTGTTTCCGCCTGTGGCAAGCCGGCTACCCCGCCGGCCGCCCCTGCCGCTCCGGCTGCCGCACCGGCACCGGCCGCTGCTCCCGCTCCCGCCGCTGCACCGGCACCGGCGGCTGCTCCGGCTGAAGCGGCTCCTGCCGCCGCCGCTGCACCGGCTGCTGCTCCGGCTCCGGCCGCCGCACCGGCTCCTGCTGCTGCTCCGGAAGTCAAGAAGTAATCGGTTTCAGTAACAGTAAAAAAGCCGGCCCCCGGGTCGGCTTTTTTTCGTCAACTTTTCGCTGCGCCCGATCATCTATGGGCGATGGCGAAACGGATAAGATAGCGCCCTGAGAGCGAAGGTGCTGCGGCGAACGGGTTCGTTATCCAGATTCTTCATCCAAACTGCGCCAATCTCGCCACGATAATGCCCAAAACAACGCCTGAAACAATGCCCAAAATGAAAATTCTCGAATACACCGGCCTTGATACCTCGCGCGTAAAAGTAAGCTATCGCAAGGTGCTGGAAGCCATCGCCCGACAGGATTTTCGCGCGGCGCAGGTGAAGAAACTGACCAACTTGGGTCACGGAAAATTCTATCGCGCCAAACTCGACGATGCCGACCGCCTGCTGTTTACTCTGCTTCGTCATGGCGACGAGATCTGCGTCTTGATGCTCGAAGTGATCGCCAACCACGATTACGATAAATCGCGCTTCTTGCGCGGCGCCGCGATTGACGAAAGCAAGATTCCCGACATCGATGCCAGCGAAGCGATGGGCGAGGCGATGAGCGAAGCGCAGACGGTGCGCTACCTGCACCCGGAGCGCACGACGATACATCTGCTCGACAAGCCGATTTCCTTCGACGACACGCAGGAGGCCATTTATCGTCAGCCGCCGCCGTTGATCGTCGTGGGTAGCGCGGGCAGCGGCAAAACAGCACTCACTCTGGAAAAACTGAAGCACGCCGAGGGCGAGGTGCTTTACGTCACGCACTCTAGCTATCTGGCGCAAAGCGCGCGCGATCTGTATTACGCCAACGGGTTTGAGCATCACGGGCAGGAAGCGGTTTTCCTCTCCTACCGCGAGTTCGTCGAATCGATCCGCGTTCCGCTCGGCCGGGAAGCCACCTGGCGCGACTTTTCCGGCTGGTTTTCGCGTCTGCGGCAGGCGTTTAAGGATTTCGACGGACACCAGGTTTTTGAGGAAATCCGTGGCGTGCTGGCGGCCGGGGCGGGCGGCGTTTTGTCGCGCGACGACTATTGCGCGCTGGGCGTGCGTCAGTCCATCTTTGCGGCGGAACAGCGCGCTTCCCTCTACGACATTTTCGAAAAATATCGCGCCTGGTTAAGCGAAGCCAAACTCTACGACCTCAATCTGGTCGCGCAGGAGTGGCAGACGCTAGCCGCCGCGCGTTACGACTTTGTCGTGGTCGATGAAGTACAGGACATCACCACCGTGCAATTGGCGCTGGTGCTTAAAACCCTGAAGAAACCCGGCCACTTCCTGCTCTGTGGCGATTCCAACCAGATCGTCCATCCTAATTTTTTCTCCTGGAGCCAGGTCAAAAGCCTGTTCTGGAAAGAGCCAAAACTGGCCGAGCGGCAGGAACTGCGCGTGCTGACCAGCAACTTCCGCAACGGTCTGGAAGCGACGCGCGTGGCCAACCAGTTGCTGAAAATCAAACAGCGACGCTTTGGTTCAATCGACCGCGAGAGCAATTTTCTTGTGCAAACAGTTGGAACAGACGCTGGGCAAGTCGCGCTACTGCCCGACAAGGAAGGCAGCAACCGGGAACTGGACCGAAAAATACGCCAGTCCACCCAGTTCGCCGTACTGGTCATGCGCGACGAGGACAAGGCGGCGGCGCGCCAGCACTTCGCCACGCCGCTGCTTTTCTCGATTCACGAAGCCAAGGGGCTGGAATACGAAAATATCGTGCTCTATCGCTTCGTTTCCGATCACCGCGCCGAATTCAGCGATATTGTTGACGGCGTCGCCCAGG
>CAXNNH010000260.1:0-3573 GCA_964203325.1 Burkholderiales bacterium
AAAGTCGGAGCGAGCTATTTCACGAGCACCGAGCGATGCGAGATGCGACGTGTTCATCTGACAATCTATCATGCCAAATCCTCGCCCCTCAATAAAACGTGCAAGATGAGCCGCTGCGATCTTCGATGCATCGGTGACGAGGGAGAACATCGATTCACCATAAAACATGCGCCCCATCGATAGGCCGTAGAGGCCACCGACTAATTGTCCGTCAACCCAGGTTTCGACCGAATGCGCAATACCTAGCTCGAACAGGCGCATATAAGCCTCTTGCATTGCTTGCGTAATCCATGTGCCGTCCTGGCCGACGCGTGGCGTTTCGGCGCAGGCATTAATGACTGCCGAGAAGGCGCTGTCCAGGCGAACTTCGTAATGCCCCGCTCGTAATGTCCGACGTAAGGATCGGGAAATTTTGAACTCGGACGGAAAGAGCACCATACGCGGATCGGGGCTCCACCAGAGAATTGGCTGTCCTTTTGAAAACCAAGGAAAGATTCCACCCCGATACGCTTCGACAATGCGTTCCGGCGAAAGCTCGCCCCCCGCACAGAGCAGCCCGTTAGGTACGGTCAGTGCCAACGACAGTGGCGGAAATGCAGCATCGCCTTCAAGCCACGGAATCATCGCGAAAAGCCTGCGATAGCACCGCTCGCCGCCGGCTTGCGCTCCCCGGACTTAAACGTCACGACATGGTCGATGTCAAGTTTGATGCCAATTTTTTCGCCGAGTGCATGATTGTGGTGCGACGGCACCAGCGACAAGACGTGTGCCCCGCTATCGAGCTGCAGGGTGTATAGAATATCGGCTCCGCGAAAGGCTTTATGCAGCACAGAGGCTTTTTGCTGACTCTGATCGTCGTGAATGATGTCGTCAGGGCGAAGTAGCACTTCGACAGCGCCGCCTTGGTTGCATTCCAGCGGAACTCTGGATTCGAGCCGGCCAAGCTCGATACTGACACTCATGGCATCGAGCACGGTTCCCGGCAAAAAAACTCCTTGACCGATAAAGTCGGCAACCAGGCGGTTACAAGGGCGATGATAGAGGTTATAAGCAGTATCCCATTGCTGGACAACACCATTCGCCATAACCCCGATCTCGTCGGCCATAGCAAAGGCTTCTTGTTGGTCGTGGGTAACGAGCAGCGCCGTCATACCCTGATTCTTCAAAATATCGCGCACCTCCAGCGAAAGACGCTCGCGCAATTCGATGTCCAGGTTGGAAAAAGGTTCGTCCAATAAAATTAGCTGTGGCCGGGGCGCCAGTGCGCGCGCCAGTGCAACGCGCTGTTGTTGTCCACCGGATAGTTCGTGTGGATATTTTCGGCTTTGGCTGGAAAGGCCGACTGTCGACAGAAGTTCGCTGACGCGCGCGTTGCGTTCGGCCGACGGGATGCCAGACAAGCCAAATCCGATGTTGGCGGCAATCGTCAAGTGTGGGAATAAAGCGTAATCCTGGAAAACCATACCCATTTTCCGTCGCTCAGGAGACACCTGGAATCCGGGGCGACTGACGGCCACGCCGTTGACACGAATTTCCCCACTAGCAATCTCTTCAAAGCCGGCGATACAGCGCAACAAGGTGGTTTTGCCACAGCCAGAAGGGCCAAGCAGGCAAGCGATAGTCCCGGATTCGACAATAAAACTGACACCGCTGACGACGTTATGTACACCGTAGCGTTGGAAGATGCCTTCAAGTTCGAGGTGCGCCATCGGTAAATTGACCCAAAGATTTTTGTCGCTGACTGGGTGACTGAGGTAAATGATTTTGCCGCATCAATTATAATTCGCATTTACGCTAGCGAGGCATAATGCGCGCTCGTTTCAACCTGTTGCTACTCGTTTCCATGACGGTTGCTGCCTTCGTTGGCTTGCCGGTCGCGAGCGTGTTGGCCAATCTGCTCAGTGGTGGTACGGGGGCCACCTGGTCGCATCTGGCGAGTACCGTTCTGCCGGAATACATCGCCAACACCCTTTGGCTGTGTCTGGGGGTTGGTGGCGGCGTGGTTATCGTCGGTGTGGGAACCGCCTGGTTGACCGCCATGCACGATTTTCCCGGTCGACGATTTTTTGAGTGGTCACTCGTCTTACCGCTCGCCGTTCCCGCCTATGTGCTGGCCTATGTCTATACCGACTTCCTGCAGTTTGTCGGACCGGTGCAAACCTGGCTACGCGAGTTCTTTGGCTGGAGCAAGGCCGATTACTGGTTTCCCGACGTGCGCACGCTGGGCGGCGCGGTGACGATGTTCGTTTTCGTGCTCTATCCCTATGTTTATTTGCTGGCGCGTACCGCTTTCATCGAACGCGCCAGCGGCATGCTCGAAGCCGCACGCACGCTGGGCCGAGGCCCGTGGCGTAGCTTTTTTAGCGTCTCGCTGCCTCTGGCTCGACCGGCGGTGGCCGCCGGCACCGCGCTAGCCTTAATGGAGACCCTCGCCGACTACGGGACGGTTTCCTATTTCGGCGTGCAAACCTTCACCACTGGCATTTATCGCGCCTGGTTTTCGCTGGGCGATCCGATTGCCGCAGCGCAATTGGCGGCTTCCTTGCTCGGTTTTGTCGTTGTTTTGCTGCTGCTGGAACGCGGTTCGCGTGGCCGCGCGCGTTTTCACAACACCACAGGCCGTAATCGTCCGCTGACCGGTTATCGCTTGCGGGGTTGGCCTGCAGCAGCAGCGACGTTGCTATGTAGTCTGCCACTACTGCTGGGTTTTCTGTTGCCGGCTAGCCTCTTGCTGCACTTGGCGCTAACCGATGGCGATGCGCAGTTCGGCGAACGTTTTATTGGCTTGGTCGGCAACAGCTTCGTACTCGCCGGCCTGACGGCCTTTATTGCCGTGGGACTAGCGCTGCTGCTCGCTTATTCCGCGCGTTTGTCGACGGGAATTCCGGCGCGCATCCTTAACCGACTGCTCGGCTTGGGCTATGCGGTTCCCGGTTCGGTGATCGCGGTCGGGGTGCTGATTCCGGTAACGCGCTTCGATAACTGGATAGCCGGTCAATGGGAACTCTGGTTTGGCCATAACCCTGGGCTATTGCTTACAGGAGGAATTGCGGCGCTGGTCTATGCTTACCTGGTGCGTTTTTTGGCCGTCGCCCTGCAGTCAGTGGGGGCCAGTTTGTCCAAGATCACGCCGAATATGGACGATGCGGCGCGCAGTCTTGGCCTAAGCCCCATCGAAACTTTGCGTCGCGTGCACCTACCCATACTGCGCGGCAGTTTGCTGACGGCGGGGTTGTTGGTTTTTGTCGACGTCATGAAAGAGTTGCCGGCTACCCTGGTGATGCGGCCCTTTAATTTCGATACCCTGGCCACACAGGCCTATACACTGGCCTCCGACGAACGACTCGGAGAAGCCTCCACGGCGGCATTGGCTATTGTGGCGGCCGGTTTACTCCCCCTAATCGCCTTGTCGCGCCAAATCGCTCGCACCAAGCGCTAATCTGTCACAAACTGCCCTGTTTCAGTTAGACTCGCTCCTCGCTATTGGGCACGAAAACAGTTATTCCTTTCGTAATCGATTTAATTAAGGCTGGCAGTAGCATAGGAGATCAATTTGTTCTGGAATAAATCTAA
>CAXNNH010000261.1:0-3566 GCA_964203325.1 Burkholderiales bacterium
AGCCAGAAACCGAAAGACGGATTCAAAAGTGGACCGAGCTGGCTGATGGATAGCCGTCTTGGCGTGCAACTTGAATATCGCTTAAGCCCAATCGCCGAACTGGTCGGGCAGGCGGTGCTGCGCGATCATGTAGGAGCGGATTTCAATAATTCCGTCGAGCTGGCTTACCTGGGGCTTAAACCGCACCCACAGATGGACGTGCGCGTTGGGCGGCTTGGTTATGACGCCTTCCTGATGTCGGATCACCGCAACGTTGGTTACGCTTACTCTTGGGTGCGTCCGCCGACCGAATTCTACGGTTGGATTCCCATTTTTTCGGTCGACGGGCTGGATGCTACGTATCGGATCGATGCTGGAGAGGCTCGTTGGCGCATCAAGGCACAGGCCGGTGCGACCCGACTGGCCATTCCCTTGGGCGGCGCTGTTTTTAATTTCGTATCGAATAATTTATGGAGCCTGTCGGCGACCAGACTGTCTGAGCACTGGCGCATCAAGGCCGCCTACTCGGCATTTAGCGTCGACAGCGAGGTATCGTCGCTCGTTCCGTTGCACAGCGGACTGGAACAAATAGCGACCGCGACCTTGACGGCTTTTCCCCAAATTTCCGCCGAGGCGACCGACCTCAAGCGACAACTTTCCTTTAAGGGCAGCCGGGGCAGCTACGCGACTCTCGGTGCTGCTTACGATGACGGATTGTGGTTTACTCAGGCTGAATTCGGGCACGCCACCTCAAGCGCCTCGATTGGGACAAACGGCAATATGGGCTATCTCGGCGTGGGGCGTCGCTGGGGCGACTGGGCGCCTTATGTCCGCTATAGCATTGCCCGGCACGGCAATGCACAGCGCACAGCCAGCACCGACTGGCGCGCGCTGGGTCTGCAAAGCGTACAAAACAAAGCCATCAGCATACTAAATTCCACCCAGATCCAGCAAAGCACCGCGACGCTCGGTCTGCGTTGGGATTTCCACAAACAGATGGCCTTGAAGTTGCAGTGGGATGCTAGTTGGATCAAGCCCTCTGGCTACGCTTTATGGTGGCGCGATCTACCGCTTAACGAACGTACCAGCCGCGTCAACCTGGTATCGGCAAGCCTGGACTTCGTGTTTTGATCGTGCCAAATCAGCCCCTCCCATCGATTCTGCTCGACATGGTGCATGGTATGTGTGCCATGTGTGCCGCTTGTGCCTTATGCTTGAGCGTTCCGGGCTTGGCGCGTGCCGATATTGCCGTTATCGTGCATCGTGAAAATTCCGTGCACACGCTGACGGCCCGCCAGGTGTCGGACTTTTACCTGGGGCGAGCCAGAAACAGTGAATCCGGCGAGCTGCTGAACATCTACGAACAACCAGTGGATAGTGTGTTGCGCGAGAAGTTTTTCTATGGCTTGAACGGGATGAATCTGAAACAACTCAACGCCTATTGGGCACGTTTGCGCTTTAGCGGCGAAGTGCTTCCTCCCGTTAGTGTGCCGGACAGTCAGTCCATGCTGAATACGGTACGCCGCGATCGCAACGCCCTGGGTTATGTCGACGCCACCACGCTCGACAGCTCCGTGCGAATTGTTCTACTGGTAAAAGAATGAGCGTCCGTCTGCACCGCAGCCTTGAATTTCGTCTGGTGGCGCTGGTCAGCCTCGGCTTATTGTTGTTTTCACTGATTGCCGGTTTGTCCACCTACACCGCTTCCTATCGAAATCAACTGGAACTCGCTGAGTCGTTGCAACAACAATTGGTCCGCACAGTGCAGGCACAAGCCGAAGTGGCGGTTTTCGCCGCTAACAAGGCCATTGCCCAGGGCGTCATCGATGGCTTGCTGGCCAACCCGGTACTCAGCGGAGTACGCCTGCAGGCCAATGAGGGATTTATCCTCGAACGAGGCTTCGCGGCAGCGATCAATTCCGCTTCCCATTCTGGCACGGCCTCCGATTCTGCCCCCCCTTTCGGATCGGTGCGAAACTATCCCTTATTCTCGCCGGTCGATCATATTGAACGAATCGGCAGCATTGAGGTGCTACAAAACGATGCGCAAGTCGACAGCGAGGCGCGCAAGCATGCGGTCAACAATGTCGGCTTGATGCTGCTGCAACTCATCATCTCAGCGGGGCTAATGTTCGCCGTCTTCCGACTTGTCGTCACCCAGCCGGTCGCACGTCTGACCGAGGCGCTGGTCGCCATTAGCCCCGGCAGCAAGGCACGTCTGGCGGTGGACGACAAACACGCTCACGATGAGATTGGGTTACTGACGAAAAGCGCCAATGCCTTGCTCGACACCGTCGAAAAAGCGATTGAGGAAATCCAGGCGCAGCACGATCAAATGCAAATCATGGCCACGCACGACTCACTGACCGGATTACCCGTAATGCGCCTGGCGACTGATCGCTTACAGGTGGCCTTGAGTAGCGCCCGTCGCACGAATGAGCAAGTGGCGTTGCTATTCCTCGATCTGGATGCCTTCAAGGCCGTCAACGATACCTTCGGCCATGACGCTGGCGACGCTTTGCTGCAGGAAATCGCGCGGCGCCTACGGACAAGTATCCGCGACGAAGATACGGCCGCCCGCATCGGCGGTGACGAGTTTTTACTAATCCTGAGCGGACTGCAAGAACCGAGCGCCGCCGCGACGGTCGCTGAAAAGATCGTCGCTACGGTTTCCTGCCCGGTGATGTTTGCTGGTCATTCATTGCGCGTTGGCGCCAGTATCGGCATTGCCTTGTTTCCCGATCACGGCCGTACCATGGAAGTCTTGCGTCAGGCTGCCGATAATGCCATGTACCAAGTCAAAAAATCGGGGAAAAACGGCTTCGCGTTTGCCGCACCAATCCATCCTTTGGAGCAATAAGGCACCGTGTGGTTTTTCCGGGGCTGTTGCATCGCATCAGTGCGTCACATCCGCTACAACGCCAGCTCGAAGCGCAGACCCAGCACCGTTGATGTTTTACTGGCGCTGTCGCCACCGGGATGACGGACGATCTGTAAATTAGGCTGTAACGCCAGCCATTTGCTGATTGCGGCACGCCAAGTAATTTCGAGGGCGTCTTCCGCGACGGCGGTTTCTATCCCGTTAGCGGCTTGTGCGGCACGAAATTGGGGCGACAAGCGACCCGACGACCAACCCAGCGCCAGAATGTCATCGGGCCGGCTCGCCAGCGGGCCGCGTAGTCGAAGCCCCAAATTCCATGACCGATCAATCTCTGTCGCGTATCCATCGGAGAGGGTGTAACGCGCGAAAGCCGTTAAATCGCGCCCGGCTCCAGCTCCGATGTTCAGCAAGGTGCGTTCGGCCAACAGATAACCGCCTTGCGTGCGGTGCACCAGGGGATTGTCGCTACTCTCAGGATCGAAGCGATCCGACACCCGATTTCCGTAGCGCCAGAATCCAAGTGCGTATTTACTCGTCCCTTCGTATTTTTCATGGGTGACCAACCCTGGTGTTCTTAGCGTTGCCGTCGGGGTTGTCGGTTCGAAAACGTGACCGTACTCGATGGGTGTCCAGCCAAATTCGGCAATGGCAAACACGCCGTCGCCTTTGGCCAAACGAATCGTCGTCCGTTTGGGGTGTGCCGGAT
>CAXNNH010000262.1:0-3561 GCA_964203325.1 Burkholderiales bacterium
TCGGCGAGAGCTACGCATTGCGCCTCGGCATCGGGGAGGTCAAGGAGGGGCATTAGCGGGGGTTCCGTTGAGTGGGGGAAGATTCTGGTGGGTGATATGTTCGGAGGCTTGCTCAAAGTAAGCTTCCAGAATGATCTGGGCGGCAAGGGCGTCAAGCGGTATTTTTTTACCCTTCGTGTTCTTAGCGCTGTGCCCCGATTCGCGCCATCGCTCTGCGGCTTCGACCGAAGTCAGGCGCTCGTCAGCGTAGGCTACGGGGAGCGCAAAACGACCACGTAACTGGTTGGCAAAGCGCGTTGCTCGTGCCGTCATGGCGTGTGCGGCACCGTCAAGCGAAAGGGGTAAACCGACAACGAGGTTGGCAGGTTGCCATTCGCTAATCAGAGCGGCAATGGCGGCGAAGCGGTCGGCGTTGGCCTCGCCGTGGATGACGACCAGCGGGTGCGCCTGGCGTAAAGCCCATTCACCGACGGCAACGCCGATTCGCTTTTCGCCAAAGTCGAAGGCCAGTACGGTGCCACGCTGGCCGGCATCAGGCATGTCCGACGCCCGATGCTAGATGGGTGAAACTGATCCCTAGCGTTTCCATGGCCGAAGCCAGTCTTCCTTCAAAAGGCAGGTCAAACAAAATATGCGGGTCGGCGCGAACGGTCAGCCAAGCATTTTGCACCAGCTCTTGTTCGAGCTGGCCCGCCGACCAGCCGGAGTAGCCGAGTGTCACCATCACATCGCGCGGTTGCCCCTCGCGCGCTAGCGCTTGCAGTACATCGCGCGAACTGGTGAGTCCGACGTGTTGGTTGACGGCAAGGGTGGATTGCCATGCGCCAAGCGGTCGGTGCAGGACAAAACCCCGGTCGGTTTGCACGGGGCCGCCGAAGAAAACGGGCAAATCGGCAAATCCTTCGGCTTCGAGGGGTACGTCAATTTTCTCCAGCAACGTTGCCAAGCTCATGTCGATCGGCCGATTGACGATGAGACCCAATGCGCCTTGCTCGTTATGTTCGGCAATATAAACCAGCGTCTTGGCGAAGAACGAGTCCTCCATCGCTGGCATGGCAATAAGAAAGTGATCCGTTAAATTTACGCTGTGCATGTCTTTATTTTAACCTTGATTTTGCGGCGGAACGCAGGTCAGGTGCCGTTGTAAGCGTTCTTAAAATTGTCGGGAGAGCGTCGCATAGCGGCAGACCTCCTCTGGAAGCCGCGCCAATAGGCGTTCTACAGGGGGCCTTGCCGGAGAGCCAATAAAGACGCCACTCTTCAGCCATGCACCTCGGAGACGCCCTATCCATGCGCTTCTCCGGGGAGTCACGGCCACTGCGTCAGTCAAAATAGCTGCGGGCGGCTTCAAAGCGCTGGGCAAAGTAGCGGTTGCTCATCTGTTCGATGCGTACGCGACCGTTCGTCTTCGGGGCATGGACGAAGCGTTCGTCGCCAATGTAAATACCGACGTGCGAGAAAGCGGCGTTACGCGTGTTGAAGAAAACGAGGTCTCCCGGACGCAAGCGCTCGCGGTCGACGGCCCGGCCTTTGCGCGCAATGTCCGCCGCGCTGCCGCTGACCTTCAGGCCAGCCGCCTGACCGAAGATATAGCTAACCATGCCGCTGCAGTCGAGACCGGCCTCTGGGTTCTTACCGCCGAAGCGGTAGCCGGTATCAATCAGACCGAGGGCAAAAAGCGTCACTTCAAGTCCTCGTTCGCTGACCGTCGGGTGCTTGGATATCGCGATTGAGGAGTGCTCCGGCGCTCGACTCTGGCTAGCGCAGCCAGAAAGCAGCAGCATCGTGCAGCAAGCGACCAGATAAATCAGACCTTTTGTGTGCATGGGTGATTTTGCGTACATTTGCGCAGTATAAACTGTAGCTTTCCAATACATTCGATAACGCAAGCAACAACGTATCGGGCTACTTTCCCCACCCCCGTTTTGGATCGAATTGATGATGAAACTCAAGGATACCCGGCTACTGCGCGAGCAGTGTTATATCGATGGGCAATGGCTAGACGCCGAGAGCGGTCAGCGTTTTGCCGTGACCGACCCGGCCAGTGGCCTCTCTTTGGCCCAGGTTCCCGATTGCGGCGCTGTCGACACACAAAGTGCGATTGTGGCGGCGCAGGCGGCGTGGCCGCTGTGGCGGACTAAAACGGCGAAAGAGCGGGCCGTGCTGTTGCGGCGCTGGTTCGAGCTGATTCTCGAAGCGGCCGACGATCTGGCGCAACTGATCACCGCCGAGGGAGGCAAGCCCTTGTTTGAGGCGAAAGGCGAGGTCGTCTACGGAGCCTCCTTCGTCGAATGGTTTGCCGAAGAAGGCAAGCGCGCCTACGGCGAAAGCATCCCGAGTCCCGCTGCCGACAAACGTCTGCTCACCCTGCTGCAACCGGTCGGCGTTTGTGCGGCGATTACGCCGTGGAATTTTCCGCTGGCCATGATTACGCGCAAGGTATCGCCGGCGTTGGCCGCCGGTTGTGTGGTGATCGTCAAACCCGCCGAACAGACGCCGCTCACTGCGCTGGCCTTGGCCGAGCTGGCACAGCGCGCCGGCATTCCGGCCGGGGTGTTCAACGTGATTACCGGTAGCGCGCAATCGGCCATCAGCATTGGGCGGGAACTGACCGCCAGCCCGGTAGTACGCAAGCTGTCGTTTACCGGGTCGACCGAGGTCGGGCGTTTGCTGATGGCGCAATGCGCACCGACGATCAAGAAGCTGTCGCTCGAACTCGGTGGCAACGCGCCCTTCATTGTTTTCGACGATGCCGACGTCGATGCGGCGGTCGACGGTGCGCTGATCGCCAAGTACCGCAACGCTGGGCAGACCTGCGTTTGCGCCAACCGACTGCTGGTGCAGGGCGGCATCTATGCGGAGTTTGCCGAGAAGTTGGCAGCGCGTGTGGCGCAACTCAAGGTTGGCAGTGGCCTTGAAGAAGGGGTTGCGCAGGGGCCGCTGATTGACGGCGGCGCTCTGGAGAAGGTCGAGGCGCACATTGCCGATGCCTTGGCGCACGGCGCACGCCTGCTGACGGGCGGTCAGCGTCATGTACGCGGCGGCACCTTTTTCCAGCCCACTGTTTTAGCCGATGTAACGGCAGCCATGCGTGTCGCACGCGAGGAAACTTTCGGCCCGGTAGCGCCACTTTTCCGTTTCGAGCGCGAAGAGGAGGCTATTGTCATGGCCAATGCCACCGAATACGGCCTTGCCGCCTATTTCTATTCCCGCGACGTGGCGCGCTGCTTCCGCGTCGGCGAAGCGCTGGAATACGGCATGGTTGGCATTAATACCGGGTTGATCTCGAACGAGGTGGCGCCGTTCGGTGGCGTCAAACAATCGGGCCTGGGGCGCGAAGGTTCCCGGCACGGTTTGGACGAGTATCTGGAGATCAAGTATCTCTGTTTCAGTATTACCTGATTTTGCGGGACAGATTTATGGAGCAAAAATAGTGAAGATCGTTGTTATCTTGATGTTAATTGGATTGGTCGCGCTAACTGTGGTCTGGTGGCGTTCGTTGCTCAGAAGCCGCAGCCACTTTATTGACAATTATCCTTACGCCAAGTTTCTCGACAAGCG
>CAXNNH010000263.1:0-3555 GCA_964203325.1 Burkholderiales bacterium
GTATCGTAATAGGTGTTGAGCAATTTTTGCCGCAGCGGCGTCAGGCTCGCCAACAGGGGAAGTCCGACCAGTTTGCTGGCCGCACGCGGAGACAAGGAAAGCTTGAGTTCGGTTTCAGTCGCCACAACAGTTATGGGCGCTCAATCAGAGGTCGTAACGACGCAGCGCTTCGACGTTGGGGATATGAATCCTGCGACCTTCGACGACAATCAGACCTTTTTCCGACAGCTCGTGCAGGATGCGCGAGAAATGTTCCTGCGTCAGATTCAAGCGCGAAGCGATGATGCCTTTATTGGTCGGCAGCGTGACGATAATCGACTCTTCGTCGTTTTCCAGATTTTCGCGCAACAGATAGCCGATGATGCGTTGGCGGCCCGAGTGCAGCGAGTAGGATTCAACATCGGTAATCAGGTGATGCAGGCGCATCGATAGCCCGGCGATCATCTTGCGGCCCAGCTTCGGATCGTTGTCGAGTTCGTCGAGTATCACCGTCTTGGACAGGTGCAGTAGCAGCGAATCGGTCAGTGCCTGGGCATAAACCATGTAAGGTTTTTCCATGAACATCACCGCTTCGCCGAACGATTGGCCCTGACCGATGATATCCACCACCTTTTCGCCGCCTTGCGGTGAGGTAAAAGCCAGCTTGACCTGACCATAGACAATCAGATGAAAACCGGAGGAATAATCGCCCTTGTGAAAAAGAATATCGCCGCGTGAGGCATTGATTTCCCGCGTTCCCCGTGCGATGCGAGCGATTTCTTCAGACGCCAGTCCATTGAAGAGCGGCACATGCGAGAGCAGCGCTTCGATGTTGATACCTAGATGGTTTGCTTGCATGGATGACTTCCAAGGTTGCGAGGCGAAGTCGCCATCGACCTGCCGGCGCAATAGTCGCACTTGTCGCGCAGCGAGGCAAGCGAGGCACCGGCGCGAGAATGACGGGGCGGGGCACTCCCAGTTGGCGTTCGCTTGGCTTTCGGCGCATCCGACGCATCCGGCTTAGCGCTACGTTCGTAACATCAACCGTTCATGTAGCGCAATGTAGCGCCGCTGGCATCGACATCGACCCGTGTCAGGCGACCGAAAGTGAATGGCAAGCCGCTCCACTCGTTGACCGGCAGTTGCAGCCAATGACCAAGCAGCGCACGCAGCACGCCGCTGTGGGTCACGAGCACAACCGCTGCGCCCTCCTGCTCTGCGGCACAGGCGACAGCGCGCACCTGCAACTGCGCGGCCGATTCGCCTGCGGATGGCGCAAAGTGCAGTACGTTAGCCGCCCAGGCGTCGATTGAAGCTCGTTCAATCTCCGACCAGCGCCGGCCTTCCCAGTCACCGAAGTCGATCTCCCGCAAGCGCTCATCGTAGATCGGCTGCGGGTGCAACAACTCGGCCAGACGGCGAGCGCGCAACAGCGGGCTGGAAATCAGCGGCGTTGAAGTGGGCAACAGCGAACGCAAGCGTGTTGCGGCCCGCCCCGCCTCGGCCGTGTCGACATCCATCTGGCCGTAGCAAATACCGGCCTCGATCAAGGGGCGCGGGTGACGGATCAGGAAAAACTGCACAGTAGTCCGCCATAGAAAGCGACTTCCGACAGTTGTTGCGTCGCGCCCAGACAATCGCCGGTATAACCGCCGATCTGCCGTTGGAACTGACGCGCCAGCCAGAAGGTCGCCAAGCCGGCCAACAGACAGCCGAGCAGGGCTGGCAGCGGCGGTAGAAAGAGCAGCGCCAGTAACGCCGTCGTCCCGGCGAGTAGCAGTTCGCCCCAGCCGATGCGTGTGGCCAGCGGCTTCGATTTCCCCTCATCGCGCACGTAATCCAGCCCGCGCAGCAGCGTCGCCGCGCAGAAACGCGACAACGCATGCCCGGCAAGCAGCGCCGGCGGGATGATCGCCCGATCAAGCTCGATCAGAGCGCAAAACTTGGTGAGCAAGAGCATGACCAGCGCCACAGCACCAAAACTACCGATGCGCGAATCCTTCATGATGTCGAGAATCTGCGTTTTCTCCCAGCCGCCGCCAAAGCCATCGACCATATCGCTCCAGCCATCTTCGTGAAAAGCGCCGGTGATATAGATGGTCACCGCCATCGAAGCCAGCACGGCCAGCGTCTTCGGCCAGAAAAAGGAAGCCAGGCCAAAAACCAACGCCGCAATCGCCCCGACCAGCAAACCAACCGCCGGAAAATAGCGCGTCGCCCGCTCCAGCGCGTCGCTACTATGCCCAACCCAAGCCGGCACCGGCAAGCGCGTGAAGAAGCGCAATGCGCCGAAGAAATAGGCCAGTTCGCGATTGAGCATCAAGCACCCTCAAATGCAGGATGGCAGGCGACCAGGAAAGCCATCATCTCGGTCGCATCTTTGCTCAAATAGAAGCGCACCATTTTTTCGTTAAATTCCTGCGCCTTGCCCGCTGGTACGCTGATGGCATCAAGCCCTGCCGCCATCAAAATACCGTTCATCATGAAGCGCGAGGTGCGTTTATTGCCGTCGAAGAAAAACTGTTGCAAAGCGCCGAACAGGAAAAAAGCCAGTGCTTTCTCAAAAACATTGGCAACCCGTTCGTCCAGGACGCTGACACCTTCAATAAATCGCGTGTGCAGGTTAAATCCGCCCGCCTCGGTCGGCAACGGGGTGTACCGCCCATGCTCTCCCAGCCCGACATCCGGTGTGTACTGTATTTCGTCGCCTTCTCCCCGAAAGTGTCCCCACTCCAGCGCTTCATTGCGGGCAACGATGGCGTGCAGCTCACAGAAAATCGATTTATTGAGGGCAAATTGTTCGGTTTTGACGAAGGCTAACAATCGTCTCGCACTCTCTGCCAAATTCAGAATTTGCTCTTGGTCGGAGATTTTTCTGCCACCCACCGTAATGCCATCGAGCAGGGTTTTGACCTCAGGAAAGGTAAAGGGATTGCCTTCAAGCACACCGGCGTCCCAAACGAATTCGGGCAACATTCGATGAAAGCGAAAAACCGTCCGGTTGACGGCGTAAATCGGCAGCGCCACAGGAAGAGCAGAGCGCTGCCAAGCAAACCCCAGTTTCCTAAAAAGTGCGGTGTCCACCGTGTTCAATCGAGCAACAACAAGGTCGGAACCGTACTCGTCGGCCGTGCGGCGACCGCGTGTGTGGCCGACGCAGCGCTGCTGCCGATGGCGTTTTGGGCGACGAGCGAGCACGAATAGGCGACGTTGCGCACCAGCCCACTCACGGTGATCGGCGAAACCGTGCCGCTCACCGACGCGGGGCTTTGGCCGGAAGCCGTACACGTCGCCCGGTAGCCGTTGATCGGCGAACCGCCGTCGCTGGGGGCTGAAAAATGGATCGTCGCACTCGTTGCCCCACGCACGATGGAAGTAATCGACGGAGCCACAGGAACGGTCGGCACGGGGGGGGCATTGGGGCTGACGTTGACCCACTGCACACTGCGGGCGGGAATGGTTGCTGTTAGCTCAAGCTGACCGCCGCTGACCACCAGATTGCTGCGCGTCTCCTGTGCCACCGAGGCCAGCAACGCGGCAAGTTCGCCCGCATTGGCCGTACTCGGGTTGCCGCTG
>CAXNNH010000264.1:0-3548 GCA_964203325.1 Burkholderiales bacterium
CACGCTAATCAAGCCGAACGGCGAGATCAGGGAAACGTGGGTGCAATACATCGCGCACCGCTTGCCGGAGAGCGAGGGCGAGATACAGGGCTTTTTTGTGCTGGTGACCGATGTCACGCACATCAAGCAAGCCGAGGGCGAGCTACGCATCGCCGCTGCCGCCTTCGAATCGCAGGAGGGCATGGTCGTTACCGATGCCCACAGTGTCATCCTGCGCGTTAATCGGGCCTTCTGCGACATCACCGGCTACAACGCCGAGGAAGTGCTGGGCGAAACACCGCGCCGGTTTCAGTCCGGCCGTCACACGGCGGATTTTTATCGTCAGATGTGGGAGAGCATTCAGCGTACCGGTGCTTGGCAAGGCGAAATCTGGGATCGGCGCAAAAATGGCGAGGACTATCCAAAATGGTTGACCATCTCGGCGGTGCACGATAACGCCGGAGCGGTAAGCCATTACGTCGGCGCGCATTTCGATATTACGGAACGCAAGCAAGCCGAGGCGTTGATCGAACGCGATCGCGAACAGCAGGAGGTGCTGCGTCGTATGCTCGATATCGTACTCAAGGGCGGTTGTGTGAAGAGCGCGCTGACCCGCGTCCTGAAAATTTTGGCTCTTCCGGTAAATCCTACGGAAGGAAGATATGCCCGACATCCCTGAAATGGTGTAACTAAGCGGGTTTCCCACGACTCGAATAGGTGCAGCATATGGGTGCGGTCATCCCGGCGAAGATTTTGGGGCTTGAGGGGCAAGTGATCAAGGACGTTGTGTTTGACGAAGAGAGCGGGCGAGTGCGGGTCATCTGTGATCGCGACAGGCGGCGAAGGCCTGTTGATCACCGGACGGGGCGGCAAGGGTCGGTCAACCGTCTGTTGCGCCGTACTGTGCTGGATGTGCCGCTGGGCGGCCATCCCTGCGAGATCGAGATCCAGTATGCCGAAACCTACCTGTCGCCGAGCAGCATTCGGGTTGAGCGGCTGTCTTTCGTCTCCCCCAAGGCGCGGGTAACCCGACGCTACGCCCGCCTGATCGCCGGCATGGCCCGGCACATGCCGATCTCGACGGTCTCCCGTCATACGGGCCTGTCGTGGGACTCGGTGAAAGCCATTGAGTGCGCGCACCTGGCTGAGACGATGCCGATCCCGCGCCCGAACACCCTGGAAGGGATTCGCTATCTGGGGGCCGACGAGGTGGCGCGCGCCAAGGGACAACGCTATTTCACCCTGGTTTATGACCTGTCGCCCGGAGCGAACTATGGCCGCATCCTGTGGGTCAAGGAGGGGCGGGATCAGGCCACGCTGCTTGAGTTCCTCGACGCGCTCACGCAGGACTGCGCCGACGGTATTGAGGCGGTGGCGCTGGACATGGGGCCGGCCTATATCGCCGCCGTGCAGACGTCGTTGCCCAAAGCGGCCATCGTCTTCGACCGCTTCCACGTCATGCAGATGTTCGCCAAGGTGATCCGCGATTGTCGGCGCGCCCAGTTCAAGGCGGCGAAGAAGCTTGACGATCTGGACGGCCAGCGAACCCTCAAAGGCAGCCTGTGGTTGCTGCTGTCCAACCGCATCACGCTCAAGGAAACGGACCAAGGCCGACTCGATCAACTGCTGGCGCAAAATCAGCCTTTGGCCGCCCTCTACGCACTCAAGGAGCAGTTGCAGTGCCTATGGCAAACACATTCGACCGTCGCCCAGATGAATGCGCGTCTGGACGATTGGTGCGGCATAGCCCTGGCCGCCAAGATCGCCGGACTGAACGACTTTGTGAAGACCGTGCAGTCGCACCGCACCGGAATTTGCGCTTACGCCGATCATCCGATCACGACCTCGCGCCTCGAAGCGGGCAATGTCTCCATCGCACTACTCCGTCGTCGCGCTAGAGGCTTTCGAGACATGACCTATTTCAAACTCAAAATAGTCCAGTTGAACACCCAGGACTCCCCATCGTTCCTCTATCCGTATAAGCACAAGGCATCATGAAACCCCCCGATTTTTTCCGTAGGATTTACCGGAAGAGCCAAAGAATCTCTCCGAACGAGACATCTGTACTCAGTTCATCACCCCTGCCCTACAGCGCTCGGGATGGGATTTCGCCACACAGGTACGTGAAGAAGTCACCTTTACCAAAGGCCGCGTCATCGTTCGCGGCAAGCTGCATACGCGCGGCCAGCAGAAACGTGCCGACTACGTCCTCTACTACGCACCGAATTTGCCAATCGCCGTCATCGAGGCCAAAGACAACCAGCACACCGTCGGCGACGGCATGCAGCAGGCGCTCAATTACGCCGAAACGCTTGATGTGCCCTTTGTCTTCAGCAGCAACGGCGACGCCTTTCTAGTGCATGACCGTACCGGCCAGCGCACCCCTATTGAGCAGCAACTGCCCCTTGATGAATTCCCCTCCCCGCAAGAACTCTGGCAGCGCTATTGCTCCTGGAAGGGCATCGCCAGTGCCGAAAAACGCGGGACGGTAGAAACTCCGTATTACGACGATGGTAGCGGCAAGACCCCGCGCTATTACCAGGTCAACGCCATCAACCGCAGTATCGAAGCCATCGCACGCGGCCAACAGCGCATCTTGCTCGTCATGGCGACCGGCACCGGCAAGACCTATACCGCCTTTCAGATCATTTGGCGTCTGTGGAAATCCAGGGCCAAGAAACGCATTCTCTTCCTCGCCGACCGCAACATCCTCGTCGACCAGACACGCACCAACGACTTCAAGCCCTTCGGCCCGGCGATGACCAAGATCGCCCACCGGCAAGCCAACAAGGCGTTCGAGATTTATCTCTCGCTCTATCAGGCGGTCACCGGCAACGAAGAAGAGAAAAATATCTACAAGCAGTTCTCAGCGGACTTCTTTGACCTCATCGTTATCGACGAATGCCATCGCGGCAGCGCCGCCGAAGACTCGGCTTGGCGCGAAATCCTCGATTACTTCAGCAACGCCACCCACATTGGCCTGACCGCAACGCCCAAGGAAACCAAAGAGGTTTCCAGCATCCACTACTTCGGTGAGCCGGTGTACACCTACTCGCTGCGCCAGGGTATCGACGACGGCTTCCTCGCCCCCTACAAGGTCGTGCGCATTGACATCGACAAGGATCTGCAAGGCTGGCGGCCGGCCAAAGGCCAGATCGACAAGAACGGCTTGGTCATCGAAGACCGTATCTACAACCAGAAGGATTTTGACCGCACGCTGATCCTCGAAAAGCGCACCGAACTCGTCGCCCGCAAGATTACCGAATACCTGAAGGCCATCGACCCCTTCGCCAAGACCATCGTCTTCTGCGAAGACATCGATCACGCCGAGCGCATGCGTCAGGCACTGGTCAATCTCAACCCCGAGCGCATCGCCGAAAACCGCAAGTACGTGATGCGAATTACCGGCGATGAACAGGAAGGCAAGGCCGAACTCGACAACTTCATCGACCCGGAAAGCCGCTATCCGGTGATCGCCACCACCAGCAAGCTGATGACCACCGGCGTCGACGCACAGACCTGCAAGCTGATCGTCCTCGACCAGCGCATCCAGTCGGTCAGCGAATTCA
>CAXNNH010000265.1:0-3525 GCA_964203325.1 Burkholderiales bacterium
GGCCTGGTGGGGGATCAGGAGAGCACCCGGATTGCGGCCGGTGCCGATGCCTTTTTTCTCAAGCCATTTAGTCCGCTAGCCCTGGCGCAACATTTGATCCAGGCGCTGCGGCCTGCGGCCGAGGAAAACATCGTCCCTCTACCCGGAGAGCGGCCATGAAAAAAGTCCTGATCGTTGACGATCAGCCGAACATCCGCTGGATGATTCACTTGGCGCTGCGCAAAATTTTCGTGCTGGAGGAGGCCGGCAGCGCCGATGCGGCCTACGTCTGCATCAAGCACGGTCGCCCCGACGCCCTCGTGCTCGATGTGCTGATGCCCGGCAGCATGAACGGTTTTCAACTCTGCGAGCGTCTGAAGCGCGATCCCGAATTTGCCGGTATCCATATCGTGCTGCTCACCGCTTGCGGCCAGGTAGCGGATCAGGAACTGGGCCGGGCCGTCGGCGCCAATGCCTATTTCCTTAAGCCTTTTAGCCCGATGGCACTGGCGCAGCATTTGGCGAAAGTGCTACTCATCCGCCCGGAACAGGGGGCGCTATGAACACGCAGGAGAGTCAAGAGATGAGTGCGACAAATGAGCGGCTGAGCACCGCAGCCCTGGCAGCGGTGTGGGAGAGCACTCCCTGCGGCATCGCAGCCATCGGCAGCGACGGTAATGTGCGAGCGATCAATCCGGCTTTCGAGACGTGCACCGGCCTCGCCAGTGCAACGGTGCTCGGCATCGGCGAGGCCGACTTCGACGCGTTGCTCGGTACCTTGCAACTTGAACGGCGTCGGGTTGAAACCAGCGCCGGCGGTTTGCGGGCGGTGCACTATTTGCGCAGTGCGGAGCGGCGCAGAACCGACAACAAAGCCTTGGCGGGCTTGAGTGCGGCGCTGCGCGAACCGCTAGCCAGTATCTATGGCTTTGCCGAATTGCTGCTGACGCAGGACTACGACGAAGAGACGCGGCACAGCCTGGCCACCACCGTGCTGGAACAGGCCGAGGCGATGTCGAACGTCATCAATGATCGCCTCGACACGCGGCAGATTGAGTATGCCGCCGCCGCGCAGGCGTTGACAGGTAGCCCGCAGCGCGCACCGGTAGATCACAAATGAGAACGCGCGCGCGTACATTCCCCCTGATCGGCACGGAACCCGGCATGGTGCTCGGTACGGCCGTCGCCGTGGTCAACCACCGCATCCTGCGCTATGCCCTGCCGGCCGAGCACAAGCTGACCCAGGACGATCTGCGACAACTGCGCGCCAATGGTGCCGAGTTCGTCTATGTCGCCGAGCCGGAAACCCGCAGCGATGAGGAAATTGCGGAAGATGTAGCGCAGGCCGCGCGTAACGTGCTGGACATCTTCGCCGACGCCGACCTGAGCGACCCTATTCTGGCGGCCCTGTTCGAGCAAGTATTGGCTTATCGGAGCGCATGATGTCCAAACACATGGTTGACTGCGACGTAGACAGCGGACACGAAGACGTGGGAGAAGGGAAGGAAGCGAACGCAGAATGCGGTGAGAGCGACGATTTTCGCGAGTACAGCGACCCACTGCCCGGATTTCCTCCGATCATCGCGCGCATTCTCGCCACGCTCGACGACCCAATAGCGAGCAGCGAACTGTTACTTGGCTATATCGAGCAGCAGCCGGTGATTGCCAGTCGCGTCCTCTTGCTGGCCAAGGTGCTGGCCACCCGGAAACGCAGCCGCCGGGCGATTCCTGACCTGGCCTTCGCCACAACCTTGATCGGCCTTAACCGCACCCGCGAGATAACGATCCTGAGCAGCATCGCCGGCTTTATTGCCGACATTGCGCCGCCCGGCATCGCCGGCAATTTCTGGCAGCACAGCTTGGCTGTCGGCGTGTGCAGCGAACAACTGGCGCTGCTCTGCGCTCCCCCGGCCACGGCACCAGCGGCGCTGATTGCCGGGCTGCTGCACGACATTGGCCAGCTCTGGCTTTACCGCTTCAAGGAGGAGGCTTTTATCACGGCCTGGCGGCAGGATTTAAGCCACGCTGCCGGTATCGAGGCCGACGAACGCGAACGCTTTGGCGTGGACCACGCGACAATTGGTGCCTGGCTGGCGGAACACTGGTGGCTGCCGCCCGGCATCGGCACGGCGATTCGCCACCACCATGCGCCCGACAAGGCGCTCAACGAACCGTTGGTGCCGCTGGTTCATGTTGCCGAGGTATTGTCTAATGCGCTGGGTCTGACCGATGGCGGGGTGAGTCGTGTAACGTCAATCTCAGGTGCCGCCTGCCGCGCGCTCGGCCTGACGTGGGACGAGCATAGCCGCGCCCTGTTTATGCGCATCGAAGCGCGCATGCGCCACGCCAACACCTTTTTGCCGCGCGATGCCCTAGGAAAACGCTGATTTATTCACTTTTGTCATTCCGAACGCAGAGAGGAATCTTTAAAACCAACAACTTAGATTTCTCGTTTCACTCGGAATGACCATTAATAAACGACACCCTAATGGAAAACTGCATGAGAACTCGCCCCTGCTACCTCCCTGTTATCGAAGCCGAAGAGGGCATGATCCTTGGCTCGCCGGTTAATGTCGTCACTAACGGTATGTTGCGCTTAAGTTTGTCGGCCGGAACGAGGCTGACCGGCGACACGCTACAGCAGCTCAAAGCCCATCGCGCCGAATACATCTTTATCGACGAGCCTGATACGCGCTCCGATGAAGAAATCGCCCTTAATGCCGCCTCGATGGCCCACCGCGTGATGGAAATCTTCGCGGGAGCCGACCTGAGCGATCCCCATATGGCCGCCCTGTTCGACCGGGTGCTGACCTACCGGAGCGCATAATGAAAGACCATTTAGTGACGCGGGACGAAGTTGTCGAGCGCAGCAAAACGCTGCCCGCTTTCCCGCGCACCATTGCCAAGATTCTGGCAACGCTGGAAGACCCGGAAGCCAACCTGATGGTGCTGGTGGCCTACATCGGGCAAGACCCGGTGATCACCGCCCGCGTGCTTTCGCTGGCCAACCTGGCCACAGCGCATTCCCAACGCCAGTCGGCCATCCGCGATATTTTTACCGCCACCACGATGATCGGCATCAATCGTGTGCGCCAAGTGGCGATCATCAGCAGCATCGGTCGCTTTATCGAAAATACGGCACCGGTCGACATGGGGTCGAGCTTCTGGCAGCACAGCATCGCCGTCGGCGTTTGCAGTGAAGAACTTGCGCTGCACACGGAGTCCAAAGCCTCGGCCGTCACGGCGCTCATCGCCGGCCTGCTACACGATGTTGGCCAGCTCTGGCTACACTGCTTCGACCCGACAGGAACCCGTACTGCCTGGAGCCAGGCACTCACGCACGCAGTCTCCATCGAGGAAAGCGAGCGCGAACAGTTCGGTGTCGACCATTCGGTGATCGGCGCCTGGCTAGCCGAGAACTGGTCGCTACCGGCCAGCATCGCTGCCGCTATTCGCTACCATCATGCCCCCGACGCGGCGCTAGCCGAACCGCTGGTTCCGCTGGTACACGTTGCCGAAGTGCTGAGCAACGCGCTCGACCTTACC
>CAXNNH010000266.1:0-3512 GCA_964203325.1 Burkholderiales bacterium
TCCGGGTTCTGCCGCAGCAGGCTGGCGACGACCCAGCGATTGGCGTCGGAGGTGAATTCGCGGGCTTCGAGTGGGGCTTTGGAATAGGCTTCGACAAAGAGAGCGACCGCCGCCGAGCGACTCACTCCGTATTCGCAATGCACCATCACCGAAATATCGACCGGAGCCGCATGCAGATTGCCGACAAAGTGGTCGATCTGTCTGGCCATCCGATAATCGAAAAGGCCGGGTAAAGGCGCGGGAAGATATTCGTCGGCGGGTTCGGCATCGTAAAACGACAGGCGCAGAACGTGGTGGAAGTCCTTGTGCAACTGTGCTTCGGGAACGCCGGGGTCGGTGATCGAAATCACCGCCTGACTGGGGCTACCGTGCAGAGACTCGGCATGTTCGCGCGAGGCGAAAAATATGTGCTTGATAGTCATGCCAGGAATTTGCCTAAAGTTGCCTGAATTATTGTCTTATTCCATGAAGACAGGATCGGAGAAAACCAACGTCCCGTCCTTGCGCATCATCAGATTGTCGGCCTTGATCAAGTCGGGCAAGGCATCGTACTCACAAGAAAAGCGTTCCAACGCCTTCAGCGATTGTTGCACCGTTTCGGTCCATCCCATGGGGGTCACCACCAGGTGATGCAGCGCAATGCGCCCCATGTCGTGCGCCAGATTGCGCCAGATACGGCACGCCTCACAGTAGGAACTGGCAATATGGGCCGCTACTTCGACGGCGCCGCCGCTCCCCGTCAGCGGGTACAACTTCTCGACCTCGACAACATGAAAAGGGAAGCCCCGGCTCGATTTTCCGACAGTACCGTGGTCGGCAAAAACGAGCGGAAAATGCGTGCCGGTAGGCCGGTCGTCTGCCGTGTAAAAGGCATAGTCGGTCGGCGAGGAGAGAACCTTGAACACGCGCTCCCCGCCGTCGACCACGTCACCGTCGAGCACGATCGTATTTTCGCCGCGACCGATCTCCTTTCGCCCCGTTAACAAGGGATGATCCGGCACTGGGTCCGGAAGAATTTCACCGCAATTTGCAACCACAACAGGCTCCAGGAGTTTTCAAACACGAAAATCAGGCAACGATGTGCGCGCCGGCATCGACATAGATCGTTTGCCCGGTCATGCCGGAAGAAGCAGGCGAGCACAGGAAGGCCACCAGAGCACCCACCTCATCGGTGGTTACGGTGCGACCGAGTGGCGCTTTAACGGCATCCGATTCAAGCAGTGCGCTGAAATTGTTGATGCCGGAGGCGGCGCGCGTCATGATCGGGCCAGGCGAGACGGCAAAGACGCGGATACCCTTCGGGCCAAGATCGTAGGCCATGTAACGCACCGCCGATTCTAGCGCGGCCTTGATAATCCCCATTACACCGTAGTTACGCACTACGCGCTCGGCCCCCAAATAAGACATGGTAATCAGCGCGCCGCCTTCGCTCATCAACGGTTCCAGGGCCTTGGCCATGCGCAAAAAACTGTGGCAGGAGATGTTCATCGCCGAGTCGAAACCGGCTTCCGAAGCGTCGATCACGCGGCCGTGCAAGTCGTCGGCATGGCAAAAGGCCATCGAGTGAATGGCAAAATCGATGCTGCCAAATTCAACCGCACATTTTTCGATTACCGCTTCCAGGCTGCCCGGTTGCGACACGTCCAGCTTTTCAAAAAGGCGAGCACCTATCGCCTCGGCGAGGGGCTGCGTATATTTAGCCGTTTTCTCGTTTTGATAGGTCAGCGCAATCTCGGCCCCTAACTCACGACAGACTTTAGCGACGGCGTAGGCAATCGATTTGTCGTTGGCCACACCGGTGATCAGCCCTTTTTTGCCGGCGAGCGGCAATTGACGGGTGGCCGGTGCATTCAGGGAGGTCTCATTAATACTGTTCATTGCTTTGTCCTTTTCGAGCAAAAGAGGCGGAGTGCGAACTTAGGTAGACGCTGATTTATTCACTTTTGTCATTGCGAACGGTGTGAGGAATCTTAAAAATCAAGAATTTAGATTTCTCGTTTCACTCGAAATGACAATTAGTCAGCGCCTCATTAGGCGGCCTTGGGCAGTTGCGCCTGTTCCAGGGCGTGCACCAGATGCGGAATTTGCGACAGGGCGGGGGCACCGTCCATCAACAGGGCAATCGGCATCACCTCGAAAATTTCTTCGGGGGTCGCCCCGTATTCCAGGGCCGCGTCAGTGTGCAGTTCGATCAGGCGGGTATCCTGCTTGATCAGGGCAATGCCCAATCCCACCAGTTCGCGGCAGCGGCGGTCGATGCAACCTTTGCTGGCCGAAAATTCACGCCAGGAATCGGTCCACGCTTTCCACAAGGTGCCGTGACGATGCTCCGGGCTGGCTTGCGTATACAGCGCCACCTTGCGCACCTGCTGAATTTCCGTATCGGTGGCGCCTAGTCTCACCGCAGCATCGTTATGAATATCGATACAACGGTGACAGCCCTTGGCCAGTGCCATGCCCAAGGTAATCAGCTCCTTGTGCTTGCGGTCGATGAAGCCTTTTTTGGTACTTTCCTGAGAAAGCTCGCTAATGATTTCCAAGAACTCTCCCAAACCATAGGTTTTGGCTTTTTTCAAGGAACTCATAAAAGTTACATCGTTCATTTTAGTACCTTATTTATCAATATCAGCGTCAGTAACGGTGCCTGCGCGTTGGCGCAGACTGCGTCGAAATCAAAGCGGAAAATCGCTTCAATCCTTCAATCCTGTACGCGCAGTCTGGCCGGAGTACTGTTTTGTACTCTTTTCAACAGAGCCATGATCCAGTCCTTGCTCTGCTGCCAGCCGGCAGCGAGGATCGCTCCTGCGGCTTCATCGCGCAGTTTTTTCGCACGATAGATGTGGGCTTGAATGTCGATATAGTCGTCGTCCATGATGCAGCTCCTTTAGTGCGTATTGATAGAGGTACGGCGTCAAATTACCTGATATGCTGCAATGCAACAAACGAACTATCCTCATCCGACAACTAACAATTACTCATCTATGCCGTGCATCGAGCGGCAAAACGCGCACTAAAAACGATTAACTACGCCTCGAAATGCGCCAAATTACCTCAAAGGCGTACTCTCGCCGACGATACTTCCTCGGCGAAAATGTTGTCCTCGACGGTTGGGTTGTATTAAACCGGCTACAATGCTGCGGCGCAGCAAACAAAATCCCTCCTGACGAAGACAAGAGTTTTCAGCTTATGGTTTATCAACTTCCGCCGTTGAACGCACTGAGAGCTTTTGCCGCAGCCGCGCAGCATCTCAGTTTCAAGAAAGCCGCCGAAGCCCTTTCCGTTACCCCAACGGCGGTCAGTCATCAAATCAAGGGGCTGGAAAACTTTCTCGGCGTGGCGCTCTTTTACCGATTAACCCGTGCTCTGGAGCTGACGCCGGAAGGCGAGGCCATGCTGCCGAAGGTGCGCGAGGGCATGGCGTGTTTCGCCGCCGCCGTTGAATCGACGCGCGCGCGCAGCGCCAAAAAACGGCTGGTCGTCAACGCGCCGCCGTCGTTTGCCGCGCGCTGGCT
>CAXNNH010000267.1:0-3502 GCA_964203325.1 Burkholderiales bacterium
TTCAAGGTAATCCACGCGGCGCAAATACTATTCATCGCCGCACTATTTTGTCGGCGACTCTTGGTTTTGCGGCATTTGCGCGGCAAAATCGGTAAATGCCGCAACCGCCCTTTTCGACTCGAACCGATATCCTGCTGATCGACGATTCATTGACCGACCTCCGTTTGTTAATGGAGTTGATGAGCGCTCGAAGAATGCGCGTCAGCGTGGCTTTCGATGGCACAAAGGGCTATCGACAAGCGGAGTTGTTTCAACCCGGCCTGATCCTTCTCGATGTGCGCATGCCCGGTATGGATGGCTTTGCCACTTGCCGTCATCTCAAAGAAAACCCCAAGACCCGGTTTATCCCGGTTATTTTTTTAACGGCGGCGACCGATGTCGCGGAGCGACTTGAAGGTTTTGCTGTGGGGGGCGTGGACTACATCAGCAAGCCGTTTAGCGAGCAGGAGGTGCTGGCCAGGGTCGGCGTACATCTTGAACTGGTGCCTCGGGCGACCTTGGCGCCATCGGCATTGGCATCGCCCCTGGAGAGCGAATCGCCGGAAATGACGTTCGATGCGGTTCTCTTTGCCAGTGGCCAGAAGCTCTTGCGCCAGTCGCTTTCTTGCCCACCTTCGCTGGATGGACTCGCCCAACAACTGGGGACCAACCGTCGTCGGGTCAATGAGGTGTTTCATGCCTTTTGTGGCTTGCCTGCCTTTGGTTGGTTGCGTGAGGAGCGCCTGCGGCAAGCGCATTACCTGGTCGGCAGTACGGATACGCCGATTTCGCAAATCGCTGAATACCTCGGTTATTCGACCCCGACCAATTTTGCCAAAGCCTTTCGCGAGCGTTATGGTTGTCCGCCGCGAATGCTGCGTCAGAAAATGCAGGAAAAACAAGCGCTTGATAACTAAAGCGATTTTATGCAGGCGTTTTCACTGGCCACGGCTTTGCCTGTTGCTGTTGGTCGCCTTTATACCTTTTGCCGTAGGTGCGGCGACGGTGGACGTGACGCAGAGCCACAAAATCGTCGCCGATGCGGCCTTGTCCTGGTGTGCGACGGAGCGTTCCGTCACGTTTGCCGAGGCGCGTGGCGAGGGCTGTCCCTGGCAGCCGGCACAAGCGGGCGATCTGGCGCGCGGGCTGGATCGGCGGGCCTTCTGGTTGCAGGCGAAGCTGATCAATCCGAGCCGCGAAACCGTCGAGCGCTGGGTGTTCGTCGGCCATCCCCGACTTGAGGAGGTCAGCCTTTTTGCGCACGACGAGAGCAAGGGCTGGCAACAACGCCAGGTGGGTATCCGCACGCCACTGGCCAAGCGCGATGAAATCGGACGGGCTTATGGGGCCATCCCGGTTTTCCTGCCGCCAGCTTCGGAAAAAACTGTGTGGTTGCGCGTCGCTTCGCGTACCGCCATTGATCTATCGACAACTCTGTGGGCACCGGCCGAATTCAGGGAGGCTGCCGAACGGAAGCAGTTCGGCCTGACGCTGGCGATCGGCGCACTGTTCGTCGTTATGTTGCTTTCCGGGCTGGTCTTCCTGGCAACGCGGGAATGGCTCTATTTTTTCTTTGCCGTCTCCATGCTCGGGGAAGTCCTGCTGGAAGGCTTGCGGACCGGCTTGTTGCAGCGTTTCTTTTGGCCGCCGGATCTGGCCATGCCGGTGGAAACGGTTGCTTTTGGTTCATTGCTGGCGGTGATCGGGTTTACCGTTTTTTTTCATAGCTTTGTGCCCAGCATCCGGCGCGCTGGGGGCTTGTACCGGATTTTTATGGCGCTGGTCGGGGTGACCCTATTGGCCCAGGGGTGGTCTTTATTCGTCGACTATCGCAGTGGCACGATGCTCTGGTCGCTTTCGGTGAACGGCGTCATTCTGCTCGGCATTACGCTGGCGGTGCTGGCTTGGCGGGATGGCATGACTTCGGCTGGCACGCTGGTTTTAAGCTTTGCTTGTCTGGCTGCGCTGGAATTGTTGCGACTCGGTGCTGTTCTCGGCTGGCTGCCGTTCTTTTGGGCGGAAACCATGGCTGGCCCGTGGGCGCTCGTCATGACCACCCCGCTGATATTTCTGAGTATTTTTCAGCGCTCGCGCGAGTTGCACGAAAAATTGATGCGTTCCGAGCTGGAGAACTTGGCGAAGGTGGAGTTTTTGGCGCAGATGAGTCATGAATTGCGCACGCCGCTCAATACGATCCTCGGTAACGCCCAATTACTTTCCCGGCCGGCCGGGGATGCACTGGCCAACGATGGTCTGCAGAGCATCCAGCAGAGTGGCAAGCACCTGCTCGGCATGATCGACGAGATTCTCGATCATGCGCGCGGTATCGCCGGTAAATTGACCCTGGAGGCAAGCCCGGTCGATTGGCCGGATTTCCTGATCTCGCTTGAACATAACGCCAAGCTGCTGGCCGCTCAAAACAACAACCGCTTTTCATTGAGCCAGGAAGGCGAGCCGCCGAAATTTTTGCTGTTGGACGATGGGCGCTTGCGCCAGGTGCTGGACAACCTGCTGAGTAATGCGACTCGCCACACCCGCAACGGCTTGATCGGACTGACAGTGACCAGCGCCGGTCAGCCTGACGGCAGTGTTCGCCTGAGTTTTTGCGTATCGGACTCGGGGGACGGCATTGCGCTGGAAGATCATGAACGTATTTTTTTGCCCTTCGAGCGCGGCAGTAACAACACTCGGCGCGGCAGTAGCGGTACCGGCATGGGCCTGGCCATCGCACGGCAACTGGTGGAGGCGATGGGGGGCACATTGCATGTCCAGAGCGCGCTTGAGCGTGGAAGCTGTTTCACGTTCGAGGTGCGCTGCGCCATTGGCGAAAGCGCACCCACCGCCCCAGTCGCTTTCAATCTGACGGAATACCAAGGCAGCAGACGGCAAATTCTCGTGGTCGACGATGACGAGAGCGCCCGCAACATCCTGCAGCAGCTTCTTTCGGCGCATGGGTTTGTCACCCATCTAACTCGGAATGGGCAGGAGGCGATTGCGGAAATGCGTCGTCTGGGGGGCGTCGATCTGGTGCTGGTGGATCAGTTCATGGCCGAGGGCGATGGCTGGCATGTGCTGCGCGAGATGCGTTCGTCCGGTTTTGACATGCCGGTCGTGCTGATGTCCTCTGCGTTGCCGGTGCGGCCGGAGGGCTTTCCGCCGACGTTGGATTTTTCGGCCTTCCTGCTCAAGCCCTTGGATCATCCGACCCTGTTGCGGGTTATCGGAGAACGATTGCATCTGGATTGGCAGTGCGCAGAACAAGCCGAGGTGGGTGCCACTGCGGCGAACGATGCCGTACCGGACGACGCTGAATTACAGGTCCTGCGCGAGATGATCGAGTACGGTGCAATGACGGAGATGATGGATTGGGCGAGCGCCTTGAAGTCCCGCCAGCCGCGCTATGCGGCATTTGCCGACAAGGTAGGCACTGCCGCCTACCACATCGATTTTCATGCCTTGAATGCCTTGGCCGGTGTGCAGAAATGAGCCACGTTACGGGGCAGTGCTCATCTGTCGAAAACCC
>CAXNNH010000268.1:0-3498 GCA_964203325.1 Burkholderiales bacterium
AGACGGCCGGCTTGGCAAGCGCGGGTACCGAGGTGAATGTCGGAGAGAAAGATTGAACGGACAGAAGTCATGCCGCCTATTGTTGAGGGCTGGCGTGACAGATTGATGACAGAGAACACCGCTTCTGCCCTGTCATCGAACCGTCACGCCACCTTCAACAAACCGTCAACAGCCGTCCCTAAGCTGCGCTCACTTAACGACGATTTGACGAGAGAAGGAGCAGGCTCAATGGAGACAATGCACAACATGCACAATGGGGCCGGTAGAGGTATGGGTAGCGGTATTGGCAGAAACACAGAGGCCGCCCGCCGACCGAAAAGCCGCCTGTCGGTTGGCCTGGCCAGAACGGACGATGACATTACCGAAGCCAAGAGGCTGCGTTATCGCGTGTTTGCCGATGAACTGGGCGCACGCATTCCGACCCGCGTCGCCGGCGTCGATCACGACATATTCGATCCCTATTGCGATCATCTGGTCGCCCGCGACGAAGATTCCGGCGAGATCGTCGGCACCTACCGCATCCTGCCGCCCGACGCCGCCCAGCGCATCGGCAGCTACTACTCCGAACAGGAGTTTGACCTGTGGCGTTTGCAGCATCTGCGCCCGCGTATGGTCGAAGTCGGTCGTTCCTGCGTACATCCCGATTACCGCAGCGGGGCGACGATCACGCTGTTATGGGCCGGGCTGGCCGATTACATGGTAAAGGGCGGCTACGATTCGCTGATTGGCTGCGCCTCGATCAGCATCGCCGACGGTGGACATTCGGCGGCGTCGCTCTACAGCGGTCTGGGCGCGCACCTGTGCCCGCTCGAATATCGGGTTTTTCCGCGTAACCCGCTACCGCTGGCCGCCCTGCGCCAGGATCTACCCGCCGAATTGCCGCCGCTGATCAAAGGCTACCTGCGCGTCGGTGCCTGGGTCTGCGGCGAACCGGCCTGGGATCCGGATTTCAATACCGCCGATCTCCTGGTGCTGCTCCCCATGGCGCGCATGAACCCACGTTACATGAAACACTTTATCGGCAACAAGGCGTGATGCGATAGGCCCGCTGCCCGGAGAGTCAATGTTGACGCCATTCTCCAGCCATACCCCCTGCAGATCGTTTATCCATGCGGGTCTTGGGGCATCGTCTTTTGTGACGGTCGACCGTTCAAAACTTTCCGGCGTCGTCTTCGCTCATGGCGACGATGGGGGTTGGCTGACGCTCCTGCTTCTGGCGCAGCCTTTCGTTCTTGTCGTCGTTGAAGAAGGCGTAGCGACCGTACAGTTCGCAGCCTTTCATGCCAGGATCGCAGGGCAGCTTATTCACCTTGCTGCATTTCCCCTCAAGCTCGTGCGGACAACTCCAGCCACCGCTACTCATCGGTTTTCTCCTTCAAAAACATTCATCATTCCCGTGTTTATCCAGCGCATCGCGCATTCCTGCTGCATCGTAAGGTACGGTCAGTGTTCTTGGCCCAATAGCGTTGCGGCTCGACGAAGGGCGAGTTGACGATTAACGAGGCAGGTTGCTTGGATGGTTTGCTCATGCTTTACTCAGTGCTTGGACCGAACGCATCAGTACACGAAAACTGTTCGACTGGTTGCGCTCAAGGTCAAGATGCGGCGCAATGCTGCGCGCCCCTTCACGCTTTTGATACGTTGGAATCGCCCGCCTGATTTCCGACGATGGGCTACCCAGCATGTCCGGTGTTCGGTATTTCGCCTTTCTCGCATTCGCCGCAAGGTTTGGCCGCTCGAAGGCTGCGGCAACAGCCGACCAATCGCCAATGAAAAAGCTTTCCAGCTCCTTGCACGCAATCCGGACCACCGCGTCTGCTCGCCCCGCCTCTGCACACAAATCCTTTAAGCATGCCTTGATGACCTTGCAGTCGCCGCTGTCCTGATCGCGCATCACAATGGAAAGAACACCAGGTGTTCGATCACGGATTGGCCCCCGCAAACAGACCTTGCTTCCACAAGTAGCCCATCTGATCGCCCTCGGCCATATAGGCTTTGAGCTGCTCGTCGTCGCGCGCGCGATGCACGCGGGTGTAACCCGCCTCCTTGACCAACCAGAACACCTCGTCCAGCCCGACGGCATTGAGAAAATCCGGAGAGTGCGTGGTGACAAAGACCTGACCGCCACGCAGCGCGTAGGAGCGAAATTCCTCGGCCAAATCCCATAGCAAAGATGGATAAAGTTGGTTTTCCGGCTCCTCGACGCAGAGCAACGGGTGTGGTGCCGGGTCGTAGAGCAACACTAGGTAGGCCAGCATCTTGATCGTGCCGTCGGAGACGTAGCGCGCGAGGAATGGATCGGTAAACGCGCCGTCCTGAAACTTCAACAGCACGCGGCCTTCTTCGGTCGTTTTGGCTTCCACGCGGGTGACGCCTGGTACGCGCGCTTGCAGGCGATTTAGGATATTCATGAACACAGCGTGATGGTGCTTGAAGAGATATTCGACCACCAGCGACAGGTTCTCACCTTCGCGCGACAGATGTTCGGCGTAACCTGCTTCAACCTCGGGTCTCGCCCGGCTGATGTGGAAATCTGACAGATGCCAGTTCTCGATCAAATTGCCCAGCGCGACCACGGCGGGAAAACGCTCGAATTGCGCCAAGCCTTTGATCGCCAGAATGTCCGGGCTTTTGAGCGTTTGCTGTTCGCGCTTGAGGTTTTTTTCGTCGGTCACCGAGTCCAGTTCGTTAGTCACCGCCTCGCCAACACCGTTAGAAAAATCGAGGAAGTGCCAGGGTTTACCGCCACTGCCGCGCCGGTATTTCAGGATTTCCCGCGTCACTGCCGGGCGTCCCTTCAACTCGTCAATGTGCAGCTCGTAGGTTATGAGCTGGCTGCGGCCGGGCGATAGCTCGGTGCGCAGCTTGATTTCGATCTCGATGGGGCCACTGCTGCCTCGGCTACGTACCTCGTTCAGCCCACGGCTGCCGCCCAGTCGCCCCAGCGCGGCGGTCAGGTTGGTCGTCATCGCATCGCGCAGGAAGGCAAACACCGAAAAAAGCGTGCTCTTGCCCGTTCCATTGGCACCGACCATCACGCAAAAACGCGGGATGTCGCGCAAGGTCACCTCCTGAAAGGCGCGAAAATTCTTCAGGCGTATCGCTTCGATGCGCATGCTTCAGTTCTCCAATCTCATCACCTTCAACGACTCAATCCCTCTATCAACGACGGAGTTCTTACTTTGCTTCGCCGCCACGAATGAGTCCGACGACAACGCCCTCAATCGTTAGCGCAATGTCTCGGGTATCGACAACGATCGGTTCGAAATCGGGGTTTTCCGGGAGCAGCTCGACTATGCTGCCGCGCTGGCGGAAACGCTTTACGGTCACTTCGTCGTCCAGCCGGGCGACCACGATCTGACCGTTGCGAACTTCCGTGGTGCTGTGTACCGCGAGCAAGTCGCCTTCGAGAATGCCGGCGTCGATCATCGACAAGCCACGCACGCGCAACAGAAAATCGGCGCGCGGCTTGAATAGTGTGGCGTCGAGCGAGTAGCG
>CAXNNH010000269.1:0-3479 GCA_964203325.1 Burkholderiales bacterium
GACGTGATGATTATCGACTGGATGCTACCGGGCATCTCGGGTTTGACGCTCACCCGCAAACTGCGGGCGGATGTTCGCACGCGTAGCCTGCCGGTGATCATGGTCACGGCGCGCGGCGAAGAACCCGACCGGGTGGCCGGGCTGGAGGGGGGCGCCGACGATTATATCGTCAAGCCTTTTAGTCCCAAGGAACTGATCGCTCGCGTGCAGGCGGTATTGCGCCGACGTGCCCCGGAGTTGGCCGGCGGTACGCTGCACATGGGTTCCTTGCAACTCGACACCGATAGTCACGAAGCTCGCGTCAATGGCGAACGAATTACTCTGACGCCGGCTGAATTCAGACTGCTGCGTTTCTTGATGGCCAACCCCGGTCGCGTCTATACCCGTCAGCAACTGCTCGACAGCGTTTGGGGCGACCATGTCTATATCGAGGACAGAACTGTCGACGCTCACATTCGCCGGCTCCGTGTCGCGCTGGGACCTGATGCCGAACAGATGGTCGAGACGGTACGCGGTGCGGGCTATAAACTGAGCGTCTCGCTGGAGCGCCGCTAGTGTTTTCGACGTGGCGGCCGGTCTGGACAGCCATGATTCCGCGCCTTCTACTGATTTTGTGCACCGCATTGCTGGCCTGGGGCTTGCTCGGTCTCGCTTGGGGATGGGCCAGCGTGGCAGTCGGTTCCCTGTTCATCGTTGTTGCTCAGACGCGCCAGTTGATTCGCCTGGCTATCTGGTTGCAGCATCCGCAGGATGCCAATTTTCCCGACGCAGGAGGGGTGTGGGGCGAAGTCTTCATTCGCCTCTCCCGTCAGTTGCGCGCCGACGCCAAGCTCGTGCAAAACGTGGAAACAGAACTACATTCATTCCGCGAAGCGATTCAGGCCCTGCCGGAAGGTATTGTTTTCCTGGATAGCGCCCAGCAAATTCGTTGGTGCAATCAGGCGGCCTGTGCGCATTTAGGCATCCGCCTGGAGAGCGATAGGGGCGCGATTATTTCCCAGTTGGTGCGTACGCCCGGCTTTGCCGAGTATCTCGAACGCCCGGACAGTAGTGAGCCTTTTTTGCTGCAGCCGAAAACGGCAAGAACCCGTATCTACGAGCTACGCGCTGTGTCCTTTGGCGAACGCAACCGAATTTTGCTCTGCCTCGACGTGACCGATGCCAAGCGTGCCGAAGCCATGCGCAGCGACTTTGTGGCCAATGTCTCGCACGAGTTGCGCACGCCGCTGACCGTGGTCAGCGGTTTCCTCGAACACTTTACCGACGACGAGGCCACCAGCGCCGCTGATCGCCAGTATTTTGCCCGCCTGATGACGGATCAGACAGCGCGCATGCTGAGTCTGATCGGTGACCTGCTGACGCTTTCACGCCTTGAGTCGGAAGATGCGCCCAGCAGCGAAGAACGCATCGATATGGACGAAATGCTCGCTCGCCTTTTGTCCGAAGCCGAAAGCCTGAGCGGCAAACGTCACCGTTTTAGCGTCAAGTCGACAGGACTCTCACTACGCGGCAACCGGAAAGAGTTACACAGCGCGTTTGGTAATCTGGTGTCGAACGCCATTCGCTACACCCCGGAAGGGGGGCGTGTGCATATTGAGTGGAACGGGGTTTTCTCGGTAAACGATTCCGGCGTCGGCATTGCCGCCGAGCATCTACCCCGGCTCACCGAGCGTTTTTACCGCGTAGACCTCGGTCGCTCACGCGACACGGGCGGGACAGGTTTGGGTCTGGCGATTGTTAAACATGTGCTGCTCCGCCACCAGGCAACGCTACGCATCGAATCGCAACTTTGCGTCGGCAGCACCTTCAGTGCGGAGTTTCCGGGCTGGCGACTCTCCGAAAAAATGACACCTGCCGCTTCCGCTGAAGCCGGGCCAGTCGATGGCCAATAAAATCGGCTATTTCAGCTAAACCAGCTAAATCCCATCGCGCAATTGCCGGTGTTCATTGGGCCGTCACACAGGCGCGTCATGCTTCTTTTCGAGCAAAACACAGGATTAACTTATGAATGCCATCGCAAAAAAAATGACCTTCAACAAGGGCGCTGGATTTTGCGGCGAAGCCTTGATCCAGGAGCTGCACAACATCTTGCACGATAGGCGGCTAACGGCCGTTTTTCAGCCGATTCTGGATCTGCAGCAAGCCACCGTGATTGGTTTTGAGGGGCTGATCCGGGGGCCGAGCGATAGTCCGCTACACGCGCCGGTCGACTTGTTTAGCGTCGCGCGCGCTTGCGGCCGGGTGGCCGAGTTGGAATACCTGTCGCGCCGCGCTGTACTCGAATCGTTTGCCAAGTTGGATTTCCAGGGCAAGATCTTTCTCAATATCAGCCCGGATATCTTGCTGCAGCATGGCGCAAAAACCGGCGAAACGTTGAGAACCATCGAGCGTCTTGGCTTACACCCCAGCCAGGTCATTATCGAGATTACCGAAAACACGCCGACGCTGGATTACCCGCTCATGCGCGACGCTACCCGCTATTACCGCAGCATGGGCTTTGAAATTGCCATCGACGATCTGGGGGAAGGATTTTCCGGTTTGCGCCTGTGGTCGGAAATTCGTCCCAATTACGTCAAGATCGACCGGCATTTCATCGAGAATATTCATCTGGACCCGGTCAAACTGCAATTCGTTCGTTCGATACAGGAAATCGGCAGCAAGTCCGGTGCGCGCATCATCGCCGAAGGCATCGAAACACAAGCCGAGTTGCTCGCCGTCCGCGATCTGGGCATTGCCTATGGTCAGGGTTACCATATTGCCCGGCCCAGCGCCGCACCGACGCAGCGGGTGGCGCAGGAGATCGGCAACTCGCTGTTAGCCATAAACAATCCCCGCGCTCACCTCTTGCAACACCGAACTACAGTCGAGGAATTGATAAAGCGCGTCCCTTCGGTCGAACCAAGCTGCAACAACGAGCGTGCCTTCAGGATGTTCGACGAAAATCCCTCGCTCTATTCCATTCCGGTGGTGAGCAATGGCCGTCCTGTTGGACTGATTAGCCGCTACACGATGTTCGACCGCTTTGCGCGGCCTTTCCGACGTGAGCTTTACGGTCGCCGACCCTGCGAGATGCTGATGGACCCGTTGCCGCTGGTCGTCGAAAAAACGGCCAGTCTGCGCGATTTGAGCGATCTCATTTTGCAGAGCGAACCGCACCATCTCTCGGTGGGTTTCATCATTACCGAGCACGGCTTGTATGCCGGCATGGGCAGCGGGCACGACTTGCTCCGGCTGGTCACCCAAATGCAAATCAATACCGCACGCTACGCCAACCCCTTGACCCTGTTACCGGGCAATGTACCGATCAGCGAACAGATTGACAGCCTGTTGCAGGCCGGGACGGCATTTGTCGCCTGCTATTGCGACCTGGATCACTTTAAGCCTTTCAACGATGTTTACGGCTACCAAAAGGGCGACGAGGTTATTCAGCTCACCGGGCGTCAACTGTCTGCGCTATGTGCGCCCGACGATTTTCTCGG
>CAXNNH010000270.1:0-3463 GCA_964203325.1 Burkholderiales bacterium
AGTACTGAGAGACCCCCAATCCCGCTATCGAAAATTCCGATCATTGAAACTTTCTGTTGGGAAAGGGCCTACGCGCCAAAGCGCCAAGGCTCTTTTTGTCATTCAAGGCATCCGCGCCGTAATGTTGCCGTGTCGTCAGCCATGTTGGAGTGCTTTTCCGGTGTTAGGTTAGGGAAGCGCTGATTAATGGTCATTTCGAGTGAAACGAGAAATCTAAATTGTTGATTTAAAAGATTCCTCACTACGTTCGGAATGACAGAGGTTAATAAATCAGCGTTTCCTTAGGTGCTGACTGACTACTAGTCGGCCTTCAGCGCGCGGGACAACTCGCCCAACCTTGCTTTCCGCTCTTTGATGATGGCTTTGTTGCACTCACGGCAATAAGGGAGCAGGCCGTCGGCTCTACGGGCGCTGGGATAAAACTCGGTGGCGGATTTTTTTACGTTACAGGCTGGGCAAACTTTTTCGGAAATAGTGTTGGCGGCCCATTTCTGTCGAGCCTGCTCGCGGTTCTGTGACTTTCTTTCCTTTTCCCGCTGATTGCGCTCCCTGGTTTGCGCGATATTGCAAACCTTGCAATAAGCGTGTAACCCGTCCGCATTTCGCCGGTTTAGGTGAAATTCGCTAAGGGGTTTCGTTTGCTTACACTTGCAGCAGATTTTCGATTCCATTGGGGCAAATCCAAATTAATCGCGAGGAATCCATGAAAAGCCTGGGCGCGCAGGTTGTTCGCCGGGCTTGATTATTGAATGATGAAGCTGGTAAACAGCACTTCCTTGACGCCGTGTTTGGAGGTTTCACCGAGAAGCTTGTTGAGATCGGCTGCGATATTTTCCTGCAAGGCTTGCTTGCCTTTGGTGGTTTGTAAGTTGGCGACTTCTTCACTGGTGAGACGGAGAATGATTTGGTGCTGGGCCTTGGGTTTAAGTGCGGCCAAGTGAACGCCGACCTCCGGGCTACCGAGCTCGAAAACCATCGTTACCTGCAGGAATCGCATCACCGAAGTCGAGTTGCCAATATTAACGGTGAACTGCAGCGGTTCGGGACCGCCACCACCGCCACCACCACCACCACCGGAGGCAAAAGCAGGAAAGACCGCGATGATAAGAGCGGCCTGAATGAGGCGCCTGAGCAGAGAGAAAAACAAGTGTTCCATGATGAGTCCTGATTGTGATGAGGCTGTTGCGCGCATTTATCGACGTCAATGAAAGTCTATAGGGCGATTCGGGAACGGATGTTACTCACGGATGTTGGGCACTGTCCACGAAAAATACGCAAGGTACGAAAATATTGTGCTGGATAAGCGATGCACCGGCATGCGGGATTTTTACGCATTCTTTTCAGGCAGTGCGATGTGCTCCAGTTTTCATCGGCCCGAACCCTCGTCTGGCAGGAGGGGGGAGTTTCGAATCCATTCAATCGACAACTCCAGTTCAACGATCAAGAGCGTGCAGTTGGCGTTGATCTCGCTTTGTTTGGCACCCGAGCGGATCGCTGCATCAAGTGCTGCCGCCGCTTCGGAAACCCGTGTCGCTCCAATGGCACCGGCCGCTCCCTTCAGGGTATGGGCGAGTTCAGTAATGCTGTTCAGATCACCGGCGGTGAGCAATGCGCCGAGGCGCGCCACATTCAGGGCCTGACTATCGGCAAACAAGGCCAGCAAGCGCAAATATTTCGGTACGTTGCCGCGCATCAAGGCCAGACCGCGCGCACTATCGACGCCCGGAAAGCCGGCCAGGCGGCGCTGCCATTCGTCTGGATAGTCGCTCAGATCGTGGGTGGGTGGCAGCGCTGACGCATCCGCCAGTACGCCGTCGGTTGACGCGGTCGGGTTTTCCTGGGCCGCCGGGGTTAATACTGCTGCTGATGGCTCCGATGGCGTCGGTAGCCATTTGAGCAGCGCGCTATACAGGGCGTCGGGGTCGACCGGCTTGGCGACAAAGTCGTTCATGCCAGCCGTCAGGCAAGCATGCCGGTTCTCGTCGAAGGCGTTGGCGGTCATCGCCAGAATCGGCGTTTGTCCATAGCCAGGCAAGGCACGGATCTGGCGGGTGGCTTCCAGACCGTCCATCTTCGGCATCTGAACATCCATCAGAATCAAACGGTAGGCGGTCGACTTCGCTTTGCGCAGCGCGTCCTGGCCATCGACGGCGACATCGACGGTCAGCCCGGCCCCGTGCAATAGCTCAAGGGCTACCTCGCGGTTAACCGCGTTGTCTTCGGCCAGCAGAATGCGGGTGCCGCACTGTTGCCGACACAATTCGGCCTCGGCATCTTCGGTAAGTTCGATGGGAGTCTCTGGCATGATGCCGTGGCCGCGTTGTAGACGGGCGGTAAACCAGAAAGTGCTGCCCTGACCGGGCGTACTCTCGACGCCGGCCTCGCCGCCCATCAGGCCGGCCAGCCGCCGGGTAATGGCCAGCCCAAGGCCCGTGCCACCGTAGCGGCGCGTGGTCGAGGTATCAGCCTGCTGAAAAGCATTGAACAAGGTCTCCATCTGCTTGGGAGTAATGCCGATGCCGCTATCCTGCACCTCGAAGCGCACCCGAATTTCCTGAACATTGTTGGTTGGGTTGCTTTCCTTGCTTCCGTTACCCTCGTCGGTCAGCAGAAGGGCGCGCAGGGCGATGCCGCCCCGTTCGGTGAATTTTAGGGCGTTGCTGGCGTAGTTGAGTAGGGCCTGGCGCAGCCGGGTCGGGTCGCCGCGCAGCCAGAGCGGCACACCGTTCGGGTCGATTTCGAGCGACAGCCCCTTGGCGCGCGCCTGCTCGGAAATCAGCGAGCGGACAGAGTCCAGCACGGCGCTGAGCGGGAAATTGGTGTGCTCCAGTTCCAGCTTGCCGGCTTCGATCTTCGAGATGTCGAGGATGTCGTTGATTACCGAAAGCAGGTGATGCGCGGCACTGCCGATTTTGTCCAGCCGCTCGCTCTGTCGGGGGCTTGGGTTATCGCGGTGCAGCAGATGCGTCAGCCCGATGATGGCGTTCATCGGCGTGCGTATTTCGTGGCTCATGTTGGCCAGGAAGGTGCTCTTGGCCAGGTTGGCCGTTTCGGCAGCGTCCTTGGCGTGCACCAGCTCCAGAGTGCGTTGCTCCGCTATTTTCAGTTCTGCCTGGTGACGTTGTTGCCGTTCGCGCTCGACCTCCTGTGCCAAGCGGCGTATTGCCAGCAAACTGGCGATGCGCACAAATATTTCTTCTTCGGCGACTGGCTTCAGGATGTAGTCGGTAACGCCCAGATTAAACAGCTCAATGCGCCGTGCCTTATCGTCAAAAGCCGTGACGGCCAGGATGGGGATATCGCCCTTGGCGCAGGTTTGGCGGCGGATTCGATTGACGAAGGCGAGGCCACTCATCGAGCCGTCAAGCACAATATCGGTCAGTACCAGGTCGTAGTCATGGGTTTGAAAATGCGGCCACGCTGCGTCGGCAGAAGCGAAAGCATCCACCTCCAGCCCCTTGTT
>CAXNNH010000271.1:0-3451 GCA_964203325.1 Burkholderiales bacterium
AAGGGAACCATCTGAAACGGCTACACTCCAACCGCGATAATAATTGCCCAAGACGATCATGGAACGAAAACTAATATTGCCCGCAGAAGTGAAGGTTTGTGCGACCTGTAGCTATTGGGATGGGGAGCGCAAGGTAGATGAGGAACTGAGCTTGGTCGTGGTCGCTGAAAGCTGTGAGGGGCAGTGTTTGGTACAGGATAAGTGTTGTGGCAGCCTGGATGGCGTCCGCCGGGCAAAGGGCGAGTGTTCGTGGGAGCATTTGGCGCCAGATGATGTTCCTCAGAGCTGAACAGTGTGATGCTATTTACTTTACCTTTTCGCCTAACCCGCCTGCTTTTCCGCTTGAGAGACGCTGATTAATTCACTTTTGTCATCCTGAACGTAGTGAGAAATTTTTAAAATTAAAAAGTTAGATTTCTCGTTTCACTCGAAATGACAATTAATCAGCGCTTCCGTAGCGGCGACACTCAAACCGAGACGCAAGAATTCATCCCAGACATCACCTGTTCCGATGCCTTTGATCATCCGGTCGATGGCTGCCGCGTGCGCCAGCGAGGCTTTTGCCTGAGCAAGGTCGATTCTGTTCGCAGCGCGTTTCATTAGCAACTGACGTGGTCCCCAGACCCTGGCTTCCTTTAAGAGCGCGTCGAGTGGCTGGTGCTCCTGCAATCCCATTTTGATTTGCGCCAAGGCCCGAATTTCCTCGGTCATTCCCCATAAAACCAGCACCGTAGCTTCGCCCTCGTGGTGTAGCCCGTCGATAGTGCGGGCTAGTCGTGCTATATCACCAGCCAGCAGTGCTTCGCGCAGCCCGTCGATGTCATAGCGGGCGACGTTTAGCACGGCTTCCTGAACCTGCGACAGGCTTAGCGCGCCGGCGGGGTAGAGCAGGGCGAGTTTCTGGATCTCCTGGTGGGCGGCGAGAAGGTTGCCTTCGACCCGCTCGGCGATAAAACGTAGCCCTTCAGCATTTGTGCTCTGTTGTTGGCGTTTCATGCGGCCAGCGATCCAGGCCGGTAGTTCGGCGAGAGAGGGCGGGATCAATTTGACGGCCGCACCGGCGTTGGTCAGCGCACTAAGCCAGGCGGCTTTTTCATCCTTCCAGTCGATGCCGGGCAAGGTGACGAGTAATAGCGTATCGGGCGGCAGACAATTGCAATATTCCTGGATTGCGGCACCGCCCTCGCGTCCAGGTTTGCCGCTGGGAATGCGTAAATCGATCAGCCTGCGCCCACCGAATAGGGAGAGGTTGCCGGCGGCATGGTAAAGCTGTGTCCAGTTGAAGCCGGTAAGGGCCGTGAGAACCTCTCGTTCATCGAAGCCACGGCGGCGCGCTGCGGCACGGATGGCGTCTGCCGCTTCGATAACGAGTAGGGGTTCGTCGCCATAAACTACGTAAACCGGTTTGAGTTCACGCTCAAGATGGGCAGCGAGGTGCTCCCCCTTTAGTTGCATCGTTCGTGACCTACGGAGCGAGCGCTGGCGGTATGGGTTTGACAGCCACGAGTCGACGCATCAATTGTTGCACCATGTCGGATTGCATGTCGCGCCAGAGCAGCACTTCTTCCTGTTCTTTCGCCAGTACGTTGGAGTCATCGTAGGTCATGTCGCGCGCTAGTTCGATTTCACCGGGAGGAACCAAGTCGTGTCCCTTGATATTGACGATGCGGTAGCCATAGCGGTAACGCAGGCGTAGTTCGCGAACGCGACCGGTACCACTGAGCGAAAGGATGACGCGTTCGCGGGCATCGGCCGTCGGTAGCAGGCTAGCTTGCGCATCTTCGGCTCTTTCCGCCAGGCGGGTACCCCCCGAGGCGCGGATGGCGCGTTTTAATCCAGCACCAAGCTCTGAGTAGTCCGGCATCGACAGATAAATACTGTCGTAAGGCAGCACATAAGCTCCTCGAAGCTGGAAGCCGCAGCCAGTAAGTAGTGCAAGGGTAAAAAAACCTAAAAAAAATGGGGTGCGCATGGGATTCCTTCTCTGGTCTCTAAGCGACAATATTGACCAGACGGCCCGGGACAACGATTAGTTTTTTCGGTGCCTGGCCTTGAAGATGCTTTTGCGCGGCATCGGAAGCCAGCGCAGCCGCTTCAATCGCCGCCTTATCTGCGCTGGCCGCTACACGCAGACTGCCGCGCAACTTGCCGTTGATTTGCAACATCAGTTCCAGTTCATCCTGTACCAGTGCGCTGGGATCGACTACGGGAAAAGCGCGAGTACAGGAATCCTGTCCAGGGTTGACGGCACTGTAGAGTGCTTCGCAGGCGTGAGGAACAATGGGGTAAAGCATCAGAACTACCGCTTCAAGCGCCTCTTGTTTGACGGCCTTGGCGATGCTCGAAAGTTCAGCGATTTTTGTGTAGGCGTTGAGCAGCTCCATCACGGCAGCGATGGCAGTATTAAATTGTTTGCGCCGACCGTAGTCATCGGCGACCTTGCCGATCGTCTGGTGCAACTGCCGGCGGAAGGTTTTCAGTTCTACCGAAAGCTCGCCGGTTGTGTAAGGCGCGACCAGGCCGCCGGCCACATGCTCGTAAACGAGCTTCCATACTCGTTTCAAGAAGCGGAAGGCTCCTTCCACGCCGGCATCGGACCATTCGAGCGATTGGTCTGGCGGCGAGGCAAACATGATGAACAAGCGTGCTGTGTCGGCACCGTATTGGTCAATCAACGACTGTGGGTCGACGCCATTATTCTTTGACTTCGACATTTTTTCGGTACCACCGATAATGACCGGCAAGCCGTCGGCGCGCAGGATGGCGCTACCTTTGCCACCACTGACGCGACCGCGTTCGTCGGCAATGAGGTCTACGTCGGCCGGATTGATCCAGTCTTTTTTACCGTTGGCGTCTTCGCGGTAAAAGGTTGGGGCAACAACCATACCTTGCGTTAACAGATGGGCGAAAGGCTCGTCGATTTTCGTCGCGCCGAATAGGCCGACATCGCGCATCAGCTTGGTCCAGAAGCGCGAGTAGAGCAGATGCAGGATCGCGTGTTCGATGCCGCCAATGTATTGGTCGATGCCTCCCTTGCACCAGTAGCCGACTCGTTCGTCGAGCATTGCCTGGTCGTTGTCCGGGCAGCAATAGCGCATGAAATACCACGATGATTCAACGAAGGTGTCCATCGTGTCGGTTTCACGGCGCGCCGGCTGGCCGCATTTCGGGCAGTGGCATTCGTAAAACTCAGGCATGCGGGCCAGTGGCGAACCGGCGCCATCGACCGTCACGTTCTCGGGCAGAATCACTGGCAGTTGCTGATCGGGCACCGGTACGTCGCCGCAAGCAACGCAGTGGACGATCGGGATCGGGCAGCCCCAGTAGCGCTGGCGCGAGATGCCCCAGTCACGCAGGCGGAACTGGGTGCGCTTGGCGCCCAGATTCATGGCAGCGAGGTCGCCAGCGATGGCGTCAAAGGCCGCTTGGAATTCGAGACCGTCGTACTTGC
>CAXNNH010000272.1:0-3449 GCA_964203325.1 Burkholderiales bacterium
CCGCGCCAAAGGCAGCGATCCAGAGGCGGCAGCGTTTATCGAAGCATCGACGTGGCCTGACGAGATTAAGAAAGACGCACGTTTCTACGATGAAGGCAAGGACGAGCCGACCTTTCTCTTGCCCGGCTTTCCCGATATGCAGCGCCATCGAGACTGGCATTACGTCAACCACTCTCTCGGGCACCCGGCCAATGCACCACGTTCGCTCGGACAACTGGACAAGCGCTTGGATCTCCTGGCCAGCCAGGTGGCTGACCGCAAAGCCAAAGATCAGGAGCGTGCCTACGCGCTACCCTGGCTGATCCACCTTACGGCAGATGCCCACCAACCCCTGCATGTGGTCAGCCGCTACGATGCCAAGGGGCGAAGCGATGAAGGCGGCAACCGACTTTTTATTGAACATCCCTTTCATCCACGACTGTCGTCCATGAGCCTGCACGCTTACTGGGACGATCTGCCTGGCCCCCCCTGGCTGCGCGGCGAGCCTCTGACTCGTGCGGCGGAAACAATCGTTGCCTCCCGGCCGCCGCCTCCGCCGGCCGGAGGCATGCGTGTCTGGCTGCAAGAAAGCTGGACTATCGCCAAGGATAGTGCGTATCCGGCCGGCGACGATCCCGTACCTACGATCAGTGCAGAATTTGACACACAAGCACAGGCCATCGCTCGGCAGCGCATCGCCGAATCGGCCTATCGCCTTGCCGAATTACTTAAACGCCTGCTGGGTGGGTAGGTGGGTCGTCGGCGGAAGCACCGAAAATTCAAGTCGAAGCAATAGCCAGGCGACTTCCGACCGGCACGGGCATACCGGCGAGAAACTGGGCGGCGGGCAATCGCTTGCCTCCGGCCTTTTGCAGTTCCGTCAAGCGTAGCGAGCCGGCCTCGCCGCAAGCCACCAAAATACCCTCTCTATCGGCCGCCAATACCAACCCCGGCTCCCTCTCTCCCGCGCCGAGTGCGCCAATTTCGGCCTTCCAGACCTTAACGATGCTACCAGCGAGACCGAAAAATGCTCCAGGAAAGGGGTTAAAAGCGCGCACCTGCCTGTCCAGTTGTAGCGGCGGCAAATGCCAGTTCAGCAAGGCTTCGGACTTTTCAATCTTGGCAGCATAAGTGACGCCGCTGGCCGGTTGTTGCCGTGCTGGCAAAGACACATCGGCCAGCGCTTCAACCACCAAGCGCCCCCCCAGTGCCGCCAGCTTGTCGTGCAAAGAGGCCGTCGTTTCCGCCGCAACAATGGTGACACCTGCCGAATGCAAGATCGGCCCGGTATCCAGTCCCGCTTCCATTTGCATGATGCACACCCCGGTCTGCGTATCGCCGGCCAGAATCGCCCGTTGAATCGGAGCGGCTCCGCGCCAGCGTGGCAAAAGCGATGCGTGGATGTTCATGCATCCGAAACGAGGAATATCCAGCACAGCTTGAGGCAAAATCAGACCATAAGCCGCGACCACCATCATGTCCGCCGCCACGGCGCGCAAAATTTCTTGTGCTCCTGCCTCTTTCAGGGTCTTGGGCTGGAAAACCTCAATTCCGGCCGCGACAGCCAAACGCTTCACGGGCGATGCCTGCAATGTCATTCCGCGTCCAGAGGGACGGTCTGGTTGGGTGAGCACCAAGGCCACCTGATGACCCGCAGCGAGAATATCGCGCAACGCCAAAGCGGCAAATTCCGGTGTACCGGCAAAAATCAACTTCATGCGGTAATCCGTGCCTGCTTGGCAAGCTTGGTTTTGATTCGGGTTTGCTTCAACTGCGAAAGGTGCTCGACAAAGACCTTGCCCTCAAGATGATCGATTTCGTGCTGGATGCACACTGCCAACAAGCTTTCGGCCGCAAGTGTCTGCTCCTCGCCGGCGAGATCGAGATAACGAACAACAACTTGCTCGGCACGCGTCACCTTGTCGTAGATACCCGGTACCGACAAGCAACCTTCTTCGTGAATCTGTGAGCCGCTCATCGTATCGATCCTGGGATTAATCAAGACCAGCAACTGATCCTTCGTCTCGGAAGTGTCGATGACAATCAATCGCTTATGCACGTTGACCTGCGTCGCAGCCAGCCCGATACCGGGAGCCTCATACATTGTTTCGGCCATATCGCGTACCAGGCGACGAATATTTTCGTTAATCTCTCCAACCGGCGCAGCAACTTTCTTAAGACGCGGATCGGGAAAACGGAGGATGGGTAGTAAGGCCATAAAGAGCTTGATCAAAGAAGTTATTACGTGCAGAATCAATCGCAACGCATTGAAAAACGGTGAGAAAAGCTCCCCGCATTATAGGTACTGCTCACAGTACCGCAGGAATTCTGCAACAAATCCAGTTCCTAAAACATAGACAACAGACTCGGCATAGAAGTTGCCACGGCAGAGCATTTACCTGCACTTACCGGTTCGTACGAGGATAACACGATGATTCGCATTATATCCGCGCTCATGCTGGCCACCGCAGCAACGGTTTGCAGTGCGGCGGGACAGGCGCTCCAACTGAACGACGACGCTCCTCCCCGCCACATCGTCCTGCCCGGCGATACGCTGTGGGGAATCGCCGGCAAATTTCTGAAGGAACCCTACCGCTGGCCAGATGTTTGGCGCATGAACGGTGAACAGATTAAAAATCCGCACCGTATTTTCCCTGGGGAAATTATTGTTCTTGAACGAGACAGCGACGGTAAGCCGCGACTCAGAACCAAGGACACTAAACTTTCCCCGCGCATTTACGCCGAGCAGTTAACACAGGCGATTCCCAGCATCCCCTCTGAGCTGATTAGCCAATTTCTCTCCGCACCGCTGATTATCGAGGCAAACGAACTCGATAATGCGGCCCGGATTGTTGCCACACAGCAAACCCGCGTATTTCTCGGTAATGGCGATATTGCCTACGTTGCCAACGCCGATCCGACGCAGCTCAAATGGCAAATCTACCGAAAGACAAGGCCGATACTGGATCCCGATAACAAGGACGTTCTGGGCTACGAAGCCTATTATCTCGGCACCGCCCGGCAGAACGAGTCCGGCAACCCCGCGACTTTCGAAATTATCTCGGCCAAGGAAGAAGTGAGTCGTGGTGATCGGCTGATGCCGGCCACCCCGCCCCCTTTAATCAACTACGTGCCGCACGCTCCCGACAATCCGGTCGACGCACGCATAGTCTCGGTCTATGGCGGAGTGACCGAAGCCGGTAAGTGGTCCACCGTTCTGCTTAATCGAGGCGTCGGCGACGGCATTGAGATTGGCCACGTTCTGGCCCTGCACCGCAACCGTGTGCTCGACCAACGTGACGATGAAGGTCGCAAGGAGACAATAAAGGTACCTGAAGAGCGTTATGGTCTGCTTTTCGTTTTTCGCACCTTTGACCGTCTTGCGTATGCCCTGGTGATGCAATCCGAAGGGCCGGTTACCGTGAACGATTACGTACGCACGCCCTGAGTATGAGCGAAACGGAGTCGCT
>CAXNNH010000273.1:0-3445 GCA_964203325.1 Burkholderiales bacterium
CCAGCATTTGCGTTGCACTGTTGTCCACAGTTGCATTCATATAATTGCTTCTCCCTGCGCACCAATGAACAGGCCGACGCTTTATGGGCGCCGGCCTGGAATGCGGTCTTCATTGCCGCTTACTAATTCGTTGTACAGCCGCCAAGCGAACAAGGCGGAGTGTTACACCGAGATGCCTCCATTCCCTCTTGGGTCATTTTGCCGGTCTGAGCTTTTGGCAAAAACGATCCTCGACGGTTCCTGCATTAAGCCTTGAGCTGATCCAGAATCGCCGGATTTTCCAGTGTCGAAGTGTCCTGCGTGACTTCTTCGCCCTTGGCCAGCGAACGCAGCAAACGACGCATGATCTTGCCCGAACGTGTCTTGGGCAGGTTCTCGCCGAAACGAATATCTTTCGGTTTGGCAATCGGCCCGATTTCCTTGCCGACGTGATCGGCCAGCTCTTTCATCATCTTCTTCGCGGCATCGCCTTCGGGACGCGGTCCCTTGAGCACAACGAAGGCGCAAATGGCTTCACCGGTCAGATCGTCCGGACGACCGACGACGGCCGCTTCGGCAACCATCGGGTGCGAAACCAGTGCGGACTCGATTTCCATCGTTCCCATACGGTGACCGGAAACGTTCAGCACATCGTCGATACGACCGGTGATGGTGAAGTAACCCGTCTGGGCATCGCGTACCGCACCGTCGCCAGCGAGGTACAGCTTGCCGTTGAAATCGTCAGGATAGTAGGATTTCTTGAAGCGCTCTGGATCATTCCAGATGTTGCGGATCATCGACGGCCAAGGCTTCTTGACGACCAGAATGCCGCCTTTGCCCCAGTCGAGTTCAGTACCGGTTTCATCGACGATGGTGACCTGGATGCCGGGGAAGGGCAGGGTGCACGAACCCGGTACCAGCGGCGTTACGCCCGGCAGCGGGGTAATCATGTGACCACCGGTTTCAGTCTGCCAGAAGGTATCGACAATCGGGCAGCGACCGCCACCCACGTTGTCGTAATACCACTGCCAAGCCGCCGGATTGATCGGCTCGCCGACCGAACCGAGCAGGCGCAGCGACGACAGATCGTACTTGGTCGGATGCACCGCCGGATTGGTATCGGCGGCCTTGACCAACGAACGGATGGCGGTCGGTGCGGTGTAGAAAATCGAAACCTTGTGATCCTGAACCATTTTCCAGAAACGGCCAGCGTCGGGATAGGTCGGTACGCCTTCGAAAACGATTTCGGTGCCACCGCAAGCGAGTGGGCCGTAGGTGATGTAGGTGTGGCCAGTGACCCAACCGATATCGGCCGTGCACCAGAACACATCGTCTGGTTTCAGGTCGAACGTCCACTTCATGGTCAGCACGGCATGCAGTAGATAGCCGCCTGTCGAGTGCTGCACGCCCTTCGGCTTACCGGTTGAGCCGGAGGTATAGAGCAGGAACAGCGGATGCTCGGCTTCGACCCATTCCGGTTCGCAAATCTCGGATTGGCCGGCGATTACGTCGTCCCACCAAATGTCGCGGCCTTCGACCATCTTGCAGGCGCCACCGGTGCGCTTGAAAACGATCACATCCTTGATTGACTCGCAACCACCAAGCGCCAGACCTTCGTCAACCGCAGGCTTGAGCGGGATCTTCTTGCCGCCACGGCATTGCTCGTCAGCGGTAATCACAGCAACAGCGCCGGCATCGTTGATGCGGTCGCGTACGGATTGCGCGGAGAAACCACCGAAAACGACCGAGTGAATCGCGCCGATACGGGCGCAAGCCTGCATTGCCACAATACCTTCGATACCCATCGACATATAAATGACGACACGGTCGCCCTTTTTGATGCCGCGTGCGCGCAAGCCATTGGCAAACAGACTAACTTTGGTCAGCAGTTCCTTGTACGTCAGCTTTTTGACTTCGCCGTCGTCGGCTTCAAAAATGATCGCAACTTTGTCGCCCAGCCCGGCTTCTACATTGCGATCCAGGCAGTTGTAGGAAACATTCAGCTTGCCGTCGGCAAACCACTTGAAGAAGGGGGCTTCCGACTCATCCAGCGCTTGCGTGAAAGGCTGCTTCCAGGTCAGGTGTTCGCGGGCCAGACGCGCCCAATAGCCTGCGTAGTCTTTATCGGCTTCCGCACACAGCGCCTTGTAAGCATCCATGCCGGAAATTGTTGCTTGTTTTACAAACTCGGCGGAAGGCTGAAAAACCTGTAGGGACTCATTTTGGGACATATTCCATCTCCTGTGCGGTATTCAAAGAATGATTCAAGCAGTCGATGCAGCAAAAAGCGCCGAGCAAAAAAGAAAGCGTCAGGCACCTGTAACTCAGCACAACGACCGGTAAATGTTACGCCTCTAAGCGCGGTCTGTGTCATGCGAATCGCTATAAATTAGACTCCATGAGTCTTACACACCCCTTACATCATTTTGTTGCATCGCAGCATTCAAGGGCTGCCAGGGTTGATGTTAAAATCCCCGCTCCGCATACGCTGTACAAAACAGGATAAACAAATCATGCCCTCTGTAAAGCCAGCCGTCGACAAACTCGAAATGTTCATCTTCTGGAGCCGTTGGCTGCAGGCTCCGCTTTATGTGGGCCTGATTATTGCGCAGTGCGTCTACGTTTATCTATTCATGGTCGAATTGTCGCACTTGGTCGTCAACGCCTTCAGCACAACGCATATCAATGAAACCGAGGTCATGCTAGTGGTACTCGGTCTGATCGACGTGGTGATGATCGCCAACTTGCTGATTATGGTCATCATCGGTGGCTATGAAACCTTCGTCTCGCGGCTGGATCTTGAGGGGCATCCCGATCAGCCCGAGTGGTTGTCGCACGTCAACGCTGGCGTGCTAAAGATCAAGCTATCGACCGCCATCATCGGCATTTCGTCGATTCATCTGCTGAAAACCTTCATCAACGCCGGCAACTTGAGCGAGCATACGATCAAGTGGCAGGTCATCATCCACGTCGTCTTCTTGTTTTCGGCGATGGCCATGGTCTGGGTCGACAAGGTGATGAACCAAACGCTGCAAGCCAGCAAAGCAGCACATCACTAAACATCGCCCCATCCCAACGAGAGAGAGCCTGAAATGACCACTATCCGCCAGGAAGACTTCATTCAGTCGGTTGCCGACGCATTCCAGTACATCAGCTACTACCATCCGCTCGACTACATCAAGGCACTGGGTGCTGCATACGAGCGCGAGCAAAGTGCAGCGGCGAAGGACGCCATCGCGCAGATTTTGACCAACAGTCGCCTGTGCGCCGAAGGGCACCGCCCGATTTGCCAGGATACTGGGATTGCCGTCATTTTCCTCAAGATCGGCATGGATGTGCGCTGGGAGGCGACGCTTTCAGTGCAGGAAATGTGCAACGAAGGCGTCCGCCGCGCCTACGGCAACCCGGACAACAAGTTGCGCGCTTCGGTGCTGCTCGACCCGGCTGGCAAACGCCAGAACTCGAA